>CAYOSZ010000081.1:0-8405 GCA_964406715.1 uncultured Ignavibacteria bacterium
GTGAAGTTCCGCCTTACCAGCGCATCCTCCAGCAGGGTATAGTATCCGGTTAGGTTCACTATCACCTTATCCCAGAGTTTCTTGTCCATGCCCAGTTCGGCATTGTATGCGTATTCCGGTTTGAGATCGGGGTTGGGAACCACCACCGAACCCGGCTCGGAGTCGAACACCTTGCCCACATCATCCACGTTGGGCGCCCGGAAGCCGGTGGAAAGGTTCGCCCTGATCTGCAAACTATGCTCAGGTTTATATACCAAGCCCAAGCTGCCGTTTAACGCCCCAGTATTGATCCTGGCAGTGTTGAACGGAAACGGATAGAAGGTGGTATCGAATTCGGCATCCAACGTTACCTGATTATAGCGCAGACCCGATTGCAGGATAAGCCTTGGGTCGGCCTTGTAGCAATAACTCAGGTAACCGGCGTATGAATTCCAGGTGGCGCCGTCCGGATACCGGCTGGGGCCGGGCTTTGTCTCGCCGGTGGAGACATCCTCATCCTCTCCGGCCGATCCCACCCTGTTCAGCACCAACTCAATGCCGTAAAACAGGCGATGCTTCTCCGTTAAGCCTTTTTCAAAATCCAGGTTGGCGGAAAAAACATTGACTTTTTCTCTTCTGTGGAATTTGGTGATCTTGCCGAAATCCCTGTCGTGTCGGCTCTCTTTGAAAAGCTGATGGGCAATACTTGCGTTTAAATTGTCATACCAGCCGTATTCTCTGGAGTTTGATATGTTCACCGCGTTCATCATCCATACCTGGGGTCCGTAATACCACTCCGCTGACCGCAAATTATCATCTCTGTACCGCAGCAGCCGGTCATAACGGGGATAATCCGACGTGGTCGAATAATAAAAGCCGTAATTTAAATCCCATTTACCGTTCGGTCTAAAGCTGATCTTCTGCATCAGGTTGATTTGTTGGTAGCCGCTGGGCACCTGCTCTTGAGGATCGGAATTGGCAACCGTACTGTCCCTGCCGGTGATGGTGGTGACATAATGTGATCGGGTGTACTCTTCGGGTCCATGGCTGCCCATTTCTAAGTCATCGTAATCGGCATAGGTGGCGCTGGTGACAAAGCCCCATTTCTCCAGACCAATCAGAACGTCGAAATGCCCGGTTTTCTCAAAATCGGCAGAGGAACTGCGCATGGTGGCATTGACTTTCAAAAGCGAACCGTCGCCTGAAGAAAACCGGGGGGAGAGCGTGTAGAAGCTCATCACCCCGCCTATGGCATCGCTGCCGTAGATGACCGACCCCGGCCCGAAAACCACTTCGGTTCTATCTGATGCAAAGGGATCCAGGGAGATGACGTTCTGCAGGTTACCGCTGCGGAAGATGGCGGTGTTCATGCGCACGCCGTCCACCGCGATCAGCACCCGGTTGGCGGCGAACCCCCTGATCATGGGACTGCCGCCTCCCAACTGGCTCTTCTGAATGAACACTTCGCCGGAGCTGTTCAACATGTCGGCAGCAGTTTGGGGATTTTGCAGGATGATGTCCTCCGGCCTGATGCTGGCGATCTTGCTGGGGACATCGCTGGTTTGCTGTTTCCACCGGGTCGCCGAAACCACAATCCCATCCATCAGAAGCGGGGATTGTTCCAGAAATAGCTCAAATTCCATTGCCTTCAATTGGACGTAGCTGTAAATGGAAGGCACATAACCGATCAATTCGATGCGGATGCTGTCGGCTCCTTTAAATTCCGAAATCTCAGCGCACCCTTGAGCGTCGGTGACGGCGGATGCCGGAGGATGCTGGCTGTAAATGGTCACCAGTTCCAGTTGCTGGTGCGTCACCTTGTCTCTTATGGTCAAAACCTGCGCATTAATCGGGACTGCAAGCATCGAGACTATCCATAAGAATACGAGCTTTCTCATAGCTTCTGCCCTCGCATAAGAAGACAAGATACAAAATCTCGTGTCTAAAGCGCAAGCTTTAAACTTCTGCAACTTGTGCCGACCGATATGGTATGGTCAGGATTCCAGGTGGTGCCAGGTCTTGATGATTGCCTGCCCTCAGTGTGATCTGACACATCGGGCACCGTCGGGTCATACCCGCTGAGGCTATCCCCCTGCGTATGGGCAAGACTTGAAGGAGCAGGAAGACCAATCCAGAGAGACTAGAACCTAATTTAAGTCAGGTTCTGGTATTTTCTGCATTTAATAAAGACCATTGCTCAAAAAGTGGGATCTGAAGGTCGGTTGCCCCACCCTTTAGGCTGTAAGAGGG
This sequence comes from uncultured Ignavibacteria bacterium, assembly GCA_964406715.1. Taxonomy (GTDB): domain Bacteria; phylum Zixibacteria; class MSB-5A5; order MSB-5A5; family SM1-73; genus SM23-73-3. Next base: position 2,230 of record CAYOSZ010000081.1, read on the forward strand.
ACGGAGGGCGATAATTCAATCTTCATTCTCGACCTTATACATTCATCCCTCTCTCTCAAACTCCCCTTAATTGTGCGATGTTAAAGTAAATACTTCTTGCTTTTACGGCAAAAAACATTATATTAAAATCAAGAAATCAGTTCTTTGTAGTAACGAACTTACGTGGGAATGACACCCTTATACCCATCCAACCGCCGAGGTTGCATGCGTCCTTTCTCTATTGTTTTTTTAGCCTGTTTGCTGATTCATCCTCTCACCTATGCTGAGGATACCTTTGAGATTCCCCGGGGCGCCTGGCAGAGAACCATCGGAGACATCCCCGCAAGCTGCCAGAGTAATTGTCCCAACAGAGGAATCGCCCTGGGGGGATTTGGAGCAGGTTCGTTTATGTATAATATCAGCGGCTCGTTTGGCCCCTGGGCAGACGAGGTGGGGGAATATGATAAAACCTGGTTAGGTGAAGCCGCCTTTCACGTCTATGAAAAAAAGGGCGAAGATGTGATGGTCAAGTGTCTCTCCACCCATGATGTAATGCCTGAGACCTGGAACAGGCTCCAGATGGGAGAGGGCACCTATTATGCCCTCCAGCCCAAGGGGTGGTGCGTATATCATTGCTTTGGTTGTGACGTTTCGTCCGAGTTCTTCAGCCCCATAATAGCTCACAATTATCAGCAGACCTCTTATCCGGTGGCGGTATGGCAGTTTGAGCTCTCCAATCCCACGGCTGACTCTATCGAGGTGTCGGTGATGTTCACCTGGCCCAATCCTCCTTTCAGCGGCGGCAGCCAGATAAGAACGGGTTTCACCAACACGCTGGTGGAGACGACCGATATTGTGGGAATGGTGCTGAAGGCAATCCACCCCTCCAATACCCCCGAGACCCAGAATTCCGAGTGGTGTATCGCTACAAGAAAGAGCGACAACGTTACCATATCCTGCCAGAGTTGGAATAGATCGGGAGACGGTGGTGACGTGTGGGCTCAGTTCTCGGACGATGGAATGTTGTCGGACAGCATCAATTCGCTCGACTCTGCGGCTGCCATTGCAGTCAAGGCCGTGCTTCCTCCGGCAGAAAAGGTAACCATTCCCCTGGTGCTTTCCTGGGACTTTCCCGTGGTGGAGTTTAAAAGCAGTTACTCAAGTCACCGGACGTATTGGTGGAAGAAATACTGCGAACACTTTGACACCTTAAGCGACAACTCTTTTGACATCGCCTCAGAGGCTCTGGAGAACTATCAGACCTGGGATGATCAAGTCGATGCCTGGATGTCACCCTTCATAGAGGATGTCAGATATCCCGACTGGCTTCTGTGTGCGGCTTTCAATGAGCTTTACTACAACCAGTTCGGGGGATCTTTCTGGGAGTCGGGTTTAAGATCCGGTCATCCGGAGGAGTTTATGGGTTTGCATCCGGAAGATCACAAGAATTTTCTGATGGAATGTCAGGCTTATACTCTCTCCGGCAACATCAACGTGGGTCACTACAGTTCGGTGGTTTATGCCCGATTCTGGCCCGAGATGGAAAGAGATCTTCTCCGGTGTAACGCAGACGTGGTTCTGTATTACGATGAATGCAATCCTACGGTTCCGAATCAGACCTCTCCCGAGATCGGCGTACCCCGAGACTTCTCCAGTGGTTATTGTGGTATGACAGATCCCTTCTTCGTCTTAAGCCCGCACGGGTACATGAGCCGCCCGGCACCTTGTGAGGAAGGCCATATTCACGTCTTGACGGATAACTCCACCAAATTCATTCAACGATGCTGGAGATACTTCGATCTATATAATGACATAGAGTTCTTAGAATACGTCTGGCCTGCGGCGGAGAGCACTTACCAATTCATGAAGGCATATGATTGCGAAAGCGAACCCAGGGATTCGTTGCCCGATGTCCGGGGATACGATAATGCCTATGACGGATGGGGAATGTGGGGAACGGACATGTACAGCGGCGGATTCTGGGTGGGTGCATTGGAAGCTTTGGATACCATGGCTGCGATTTTAAACAAACCGGTAAGGGATGAAATTCAGATTTGGCTGGAGGCTGCCAGGAGGAATCTGGATGCTCAGCTGTGGGATTCGGCCGGCCTATACTATCGAATCGATACCGAAAGCGAGTATCCCACTGCGGTCTTCAGCGATGCCTTGTGCGGCCAGCGCTACTGTGAAGCTTGTGATTTGCCCGGCATCTTACCCGGCTGGAAGATGAGTGCTCATCTCCAGAAGGTATATGAAATCAACGTCGTTCCGAACCTGAACTTTGGTGCCCGCTTGGGCCGGCTGCCCAATGGCTCGATCGTGCCCACCGGCGACAGGGATACTTATGAATATTGGGTGGGGACCACCTATTATGTAGCTGCCATGATGTATCGTGCCGGCCTGCAGGAGGAGGCGCTGAACACGGCTTACGGAGCATACTATCCGGTATACGAAGCGGATCACTTAGCTTACTGGTTCAACACTCCGGAAGCCTGGCGCGACGGAGGGTATGGCCCCAGGCCCAAGTCCAATTCGAGCTGGAAAACCGACCATTTGGCTTCCGATTCAGACATGGGCTGGGTTGAAGGAGACGATGACTCGCGTGCTTATCCCCATCAATACCAGAGGGCCAGAGCGGTATGGGAGCTCATGTTTGAGATCCAGAAGGATTCCACCTTCTACCAAAGTGGTGATGCAAACGGTGATGGTTCGATCAACGTTGGTGATGTGGTATATCTGATCAGTTATCTTTACCAAAGTGGAATGCCGCCTGATCCCCCGGAGGCCGGAGACGTTAACTGTGACGGAGTGATCAACGTGGGTGACGTGGTCTATCTGGTAAATTATCTTTTCAGGGGTGGTCCGCCCCCCTGCCAACCGTAACCAAGAATCAATACCCCTTCAAGACAGGTGGTCATTTTTGATCCTAAGGGAAGGGTGGATGACCGCTCATGGCTTTTTGATTTCTTCAACAAACACCAGTCTATAGAGATAGTCGTATCCAAAAGCGATCCTGCGATAGAACAGCCCCCTCCCCGTTAATCCCTCCTCTATGATGCTGCACTGTTCTGTAGGAGTGCCAAGATGAAGGGGATAGACGTATTCTGAACCATCTTCGGTGAAGGTTATCACAAATGGGTCTAAGTCACGGTCTTGGGTGCTAAGTAAAACCCAAACCGAAGAATCATAGGTCTGCCCTGCCATCTGGCTTAATAACTGATCCAATCTCGAAAGGCGCCGGTAAGGCGTTTCCCGGGGCCAGATGTAGGAAAGCTTGTTAGGGATATTGGTGACTACCAAATCGCCGGGGCTTAAGTTCCTCTGAAGAAATCGCAAACTTGCCCGGTTGTGATTCCCCGGATGCCCCATGGCCGGGAAGGAGCCCGAACTTATCCCCGTATATATGCTGGCAGTGGAGATGAGTTGAATCACCCCGAACAAGAAGGTGGCCAAAATCGCCCAGCCCAAAATCAGCCGCTTCAATCTTCTTTTGTCGAAGGCTCCGCGTATATGGAAAACGCAGGAAAAGACCAAAAGAACAAAAACGGGATATAGGGGCGTGGTGAATCTTGTGCCTATGGGATCGACCTGCATGCTCGAGGTAATGCCGATAAGAAGTAAACCATACAGGGCAACGTAAATGGCACATCCCATAAGAAGTTTAAGCCAGCGACGGAAAGATTCTGAAGAGAGGATTAATCTGATGAAAAAGACCGATAAGAAAAGCAGGCAGAGCAGAATAACCAGGCCGAACCAGAAGAAGGGCGAGCTGAGCTTATTCCCCGGATTTATGTGCGAAAACAAAAATGTGTATTTCTCAAAGCTCAAATCGAAGGATAGAAAATCGCGATAGATTATAACAAAAAACCGTCCAAGTTGTTGAGATAAGGAAAAGGGAGAGGGTGCCGATTTTCTGGCAAGAGTACCAAAGCAGAGAAAATCTACAAGCAGATGAATCAGCATGGGCGAAGCAGACACCAATCCGAAAAGTAATATCTGCTTCAATCTTTTGGACGTTCTGCCGCGTTTGTAAGAAAAGAAGATCACCAAAAAGCCCGTGCCAATTAGTGAAAAACCTATGTAGCGGGTCAAAAACCCCAGCCCGGCGAAAACGGCACTCCCCACCAGATACTTAGTTTCCTTACCTTGAGGGGCGTTGAGGAAAAGAATCAAGGTAAGCAGAAAAAAAAGCGATAGCGCGATATACAGGGTTTCTGACCAACAGTAGGAGAAAGTATAAATCAGAGGGGCAAAAATCAACACAGATACGGTGCTCAGATGTGCGGTCGGCTTACCTTGTATCTTTTGTCCCAGCAAGAAAACCGCCATCAAAGAGACCACAAAGCAGAGAATTGAAACCATTCGAGCGGCACCGACTCCTTCATTTGACCCGGGCAACCCAACCAGGGCTACGGTAAGAGGATAAAACAAGGGAAAGTGGGGGAAGGCTGTCCTCAAGGCCTCACTTATCTGCATCTCTTTCAAATGGTCGGCTGCAATCAAATATCTTTCGGAATCAACGCTTACCCCCATTCCATCCGAAGTCATAACATACATGATCAGAAGACCTAAAACCCCATAAAGGAGAGCAAATATGAACGTCCGGTTTTGAACTGCTTTTTTTATCATCTCAAAGAACATCCGATTTGAATCCTTTTTAGGTTTATGTCCCCTGATTCCCTGAAGGTTGGAGAATCCCCCTCACCTGATGAGAAGAATCGGATTGAGGAACTAATGGACTATAACATAAGTTCAGGGTGTGTAGTTGCCAAGATTTATTGCCACGACCTTTAGGTCGTGGGATGATGTGAAGAACTCCCACCCTCATTGGGCTTTAGCCCACAGAACCATATCGAATAAATTTATGTTACAGAGCACTACTCTATCAGGTGCAGCCAGTTGATAAGCAGAAACTGCGCTCTGCCTATAAGGAGGGAGACGCGTGCCATCACGGTGTATCCAAATGAGGCACCGAACGAAATCATGATAAACCAGATTCCCAGACCGGCGGTAAGCCCCAGGGCACCCTTGTGCTCCTTGGAGAAGTAAAAGTAAATCAGGGTGCAGATCACGCCCACGATTATGACCAGTCCGGAAAAATTAAGCGCCACGGTGAAGGTATTTCTCACCTGCGGAAGCACCAGCCCGTGCAACTGTTGAATCAGAAAAATCCCGGCGGTGTTGCCCATCACGAATGCCAGCGAGATGCGGGAAAGCCAGGTGATTTTGGGGACAAATCTGGTGAACATCAGAACGCCCAGAACGGCGGGGATTATGAAGATCAGCTGACTCTCCTCAAAAAGCGGCCCGATGAGCTGCACCTTGATGATGGAGTGCCACACCAGACCCACATAATACCCCGCCGATAGCCCGGCAAAAATGTGCTCGGCGAATTTGTAGAAGGGATTGTCCTTGTACAAGAAGCTGTAGATGCACAGGGTCAAAAGCGCAGCGATGGTTATTCCGACAAATTCCAAGTTCATAACCAGGTCTTATAGGGTCTGCTTAAAGGCAAACACTCCAATTCAAAGTTCAAAAAGAAAAATTCGAAATTGCAATTCAAAAATTAAAATTCTAAGTAAATATATTTTTCGCATTTCCACATTTTGAATTCTCTTTATCTCCCCCCTCACCCTCCCTCTCTCCCACTGGAGAGGTATAATCTGATTTTGAATTTCGGACTGCAATTTTTCATTTTGCGTTTTTAATTTTACACTTTGCTACGTTTGCTCACAAAATATCCAACGTTGCCCAATATTATGAAAACTATGATAAGCATGTGAATGATGGACTGCGGGTCCATTCCCCTGGTGGCTCTGCCCGGATTCCGGCTCAATTTCTCGTATTCGGCTGCTCCCTTCATCCCCCCCAGAAGACCGACCATCTGTCCGGTCTGGAGGAAGGAGTAGGATTTGGGCGCCATCACCGCGGTCACCCCCGCACCCATGGGCAAGCCAAATTGAGCATTGACCAGCGAGACCCAATAGTCCACGGTGGCGTTGTCCGAAACCACGAAGAGAAAGTCGACGTCATCATAGTTTTTGACCCCCTGCATCAGCGGAAGGTCTTCCAGCTTGTTGTTGTAGTTGTCCCGGGGGAAGATGTCCGAGATTCTCCTGCCCATGCCCAGCATCACCGCCACGTAGCCGTATTTGTATCCCAAATTCACATAGTCCACGCCGTATTCCCTGTCATAT
>CAYOSZ010000082.1:0-8354 GCA_964406715.1 uncultured Ignavibacteria bacterium
GTTTTGTTTGCCTCTCTTTGCTCCAATTTTTCTCCCACACAGATGATAGGGGAGAGGTTGAATTTTAAAGCTGATTTTACCTTCAAATTAACGAACTCATCAGTTTCGGAGAAATAGTTTCTTCTCTCCGAGTGGCCTATAATAACATATTTGCAGCCGGCTGTCAATAGCATAGTAGGGGAGACCTCGCCGGTATAAGCTCCTTTTTCCTCCCAGTGCATATTCTGAGCACCCAGGTTGATGGGAGAATCTCCAAGAGCCTTTTTGACCGCTGGTAAAGAGATAAACGGAGGGCAGATTATCACCTTCACTCCATTTATGTCCTTTAGTCTTTTCCTTAAGTCAGATGCCAGTTGAGAGGCTTCTGGTTCGGTTTTATACATCTTCCAGTTGCCGGCAATGATGGGAGTTCTCATAGTTTTTTCCTTTTGTTCTCAGGAATAGGGAATCTGCTTTCTTCGAATTTAGTCTCTTTCTATTTATCGGTCAATGCTGCCACTCCCGGAAGGATTTTCCCCTCCAAAAACTCCAGCGAAGCCCCTCCTCCGGTGGAGATATGAGAGAGCTTATCCTTCAAGCCGGCTTTGGCTACGGCTGAAGCTGAGTCTCCTCCTCCAACGATGGTGGTGGCGCCCTGTTCGGTTATCTTAGCAAGCTCCTGAGCGATCTTAATCGTACCTTCAGCGAATTTGCTTACTTCGAACACTCCCATGGGGCCATTCCACACCACGGTCTTTGCCTTTTCCAGCACTTCTGCAAACTGCTTAAGAGTTTTCGGACCTATGTCCAGACCCTGCATGTCTGAAGGTATGGCATCTTTTTCCACCACCTGAATGGGAGCATCCTCTTTTGCCTCCGGAGCTACAACCACGTCCTGGGGGAGTTTAAAGTTAACCTTCTTCTCCTCAGACTTTTTTAGTATCTCCTTTGCCAGGTCGATCTTGTCGGATTCCAGTAATGATTTTCCAATCTCCTTGCCCATAGCCTTGTAGAAGGTGAAAGCCATTCCACCTCCGATTAAAATGGTATCCACTTTGTCCATCAAGTTGGTTATCACGTCTATCTTGCCGGAGATCTTGGCACCGCCAAGGATGGCGACAAATGGTCTTTGGGGATCAGCCAGTGCCATGCCCAGGAATTTCAGCTCCTCTTGCATCAGATAGCCGGCTGCGCATTGTTTGAAAAACTTGGTGACACCATCGGTTGAAGCATGAGCTCTGTGGGCAGTCCCGAAGGCATCATTGATGTAAACATCCCCCAGGCTGGCAAGTTTCTTGGCGAATTCCGGATCGTTCTTCTCCTCTTCTTCATAGAATCTTAGATTTTCTAAAAGGAGGCACTCGCCGGATTTGAGCTCGGAGACTGCTTTTTCCACCTCTGGTCCTATGCAGTCATTTATAAATTTAACCGGCTTTCCCAGAAGTTGCTCCAACCTTTTCGCCACCGGTGCCAGGCTCATCTCCGGAACTCTTTTTCCCTTGGGCCTGCCCAGATGGGACATAAGGATTGCCTTGCCACCATCCTGCAGGATTTTCTTGATAGTAGGGAGGGAGGCAACAATCCGCTTGTCGTTTGCGACTTTCCCTTTTTCATCTAAGGGCACGTTAAAATCGACCCGTACCAGAACTCTCTTGTTTTTCAATTGTATATCATCTATGGTTAACTTATTCATTAATCCTCCCTCTCATGACCGGGTAGGGTTTGAACCTCCACCCGTCTTATCCTTAGGGCAGGGAATCTACCCCTGCCCTAACTTTTACAACTTTTTTCATTGTAAATCGAATTCTCACTTTAGTGTTACATCGGGATGATGTCGAGATTACACAAGACTCATGAAAATGCAACTATGGTGCAACGTGAGCCGGTTTGTATTCGCTCATCATCTGCAACATCTCCACCATCCTCACGGAGAAGCCCCATTCGTTGTCATACCAGGAGAACACCTTAACTAAGTTCTTGCCTATAACCATGGTGGAGAGAGCATCGAATATGGATGAATGAGGGTTATGAATCACGTCCGTGGATACGATCGGGTCCTCTGTGTATTGCAGTATGCCCTTCATCGGACCGGTAGCTGATTTTCTCATGGCATTATTGATGTCCTCCGCGGTCACGTCTTTGGAAAGCTCACAGGTCAAGTCGATGATGGAACCTGTAGTGACCGGAACTCTCAACGCCATCCCATCCAGCTTTCCTGCCAGCTCGGGAAGGATCAAAGAGAGTGCTTTGGCTGCCCCGGTGGTGGTGGGAATGATGGCAGCCGCAGCCGCCCTTGCCCTTCGCAGGTCTTTATGTGGTGCATCCAGAAGTCTCTGGTCGGAGGTGTAAGCATGCACTGTGGTCATGAATCCTCTTACGATGCCGAAGCTGTCGTTTAAGACCTTGGCAATCGGAGCCAGACAATTGGTGGTGCAGGAACCGATGGTTAGGATTTGAGCACCCGGATCGTACTGGTCCTGATTAACTCCGAGGACTATGTTCAAAACGGGATCACCTTTTCCTTTTGCTGGTGCGGAGATCAATACTTTTTTGGCTCCGGCATCGATGTGTTTTTTTACGTCGTCCGGGCTGCGGAACTTGCCCGTGGATTCCACCACCAGATCAACCCCTAACTTTTTCCACGGCAGGGAAGAGGGATCTTTTTCCGCGTAAACTTCAAATTTCTTACCGTCCACCACTATGGAATTGCCCTCAGCCTTCACTTCGGATTCCAAAACTCCATGCACCGAGTCGTACTTCAAAAGGTGCGCCAGGGTCTTGGCATCGGTGATATCATTTACCGCCACTATGTCCAGATTCGAATTGCCCATGGCGGCCCGATAAACCAATCTCCCGATTCTTCCGAAACCGTTTATGCCAACTTTTACTGCCATCTGCTCCTCCTTCTTAAGATAGTTGGAAAACTGATTTCACAATTCAACATCTGCCGAAAGATCGATTGAACTTCTGACGAATATAAAATGAACTTGCTTCATTAGCAAGCAAATATTTATTGGAGTTGGTTGAAAATATTCGGAGCCTGTCGGTTTCTTAAGGACGGTTCAGCTTTAAATTCCCTTTATGATGTAGGAGATTCCCAGCGTGGCTTCGGGTCCGCTGTAATCTTTAAGTCCCCCCACCGTATCCCCGAACTTCACTCCCCGGTATCTGAAATCCGCCCCTATCACTAAAAGCCGGCTTAAGTTGAATTCGAACCCTCCGCCGGCGTGCCATCCAAAGGTAAGATAGCTGTTGGTGCCGCTTTCCACATAGAGTAACGGTCCGGCATATTCACCAAATCGCAGGTTTTCAATACCCGAGACGAATCCGAAGCCGGCATCCACGTATGGCTGCCATCTGAATTTCTGGATGGAGTAGAGGGGATAGAATTTCAATTCTCCCGAAATAGGATAGACGGTCACCCTTCTCCAGTAGTATCCGTAAGGATCATTGTATCTGGTCTCCCCGCGGTAATAGCTTCCCAGGGAGATTCCCAGGGCAAATCCCCTGGTCAAACCCACGGAGACATGAAATTCCCCATAAGGGGCGGTAACCTTGCTGAGGATCTCCTCTCCGGTAGGAGCTTGTACATTCTTAGCATCCACTGCACTCCAGAATCCCATCCGGAGCCCTATCATGTAAGCTGTGCTCAGATCTTCAGCTAAGCAGGCATGAGACAAGAAAAAGCTCAACAGAAAGCAGGTAAGAAGTAAGTATCTTTTCATTTTTAAAGAATCCGTTTATTAATTGAACTACGGATACAGTGGATCAAACGTTTTAATGACAAACAACCAGGTACGCCTGGCAGCTCGCATCTTCTAACCAAAGAAGATCTCGGCTATTTCATACAGATCTTCATCAATGGGTTTAGTCTTGGAGATAGCCTCTTTTAGATCGATGGCGCCTATTGTGTTGCCTCGCAGGGTGACCATCTTACCATACTCCTTCCGGTGAACCAGGTCCACCGCAGCAATTCCGAATCTTGTCCCCAGCATACGATCGAAGGCGGTTGGCGTACCCCCTCTTTGAATGTATCCCAGGATTACGAACCGGGTCTCAAACCCGGTCCTTTTCTGTATCTCGGAAGCTAAAATCTTTCCTATCCCCCCCAACCTGACGTGGCCGAAAGCATCTTTTCCTTCATCCTGCACTACCTCAACCTCTAGGACTTTGTCTTTCCCCTCGGCGGCAATCTTTGCTCCCTCAGCCACCACCACTATGCTGAAATCCCGTCTCCTCTCGTGTCTTTTACAGATGGCGTCGCAGACTCTGTTCAAATCCACAGGCTTCTCCGGGATGAGGATGAAGTCCGCCCCACCGGCGATTCCAGCTTCTATGGCGATCCAGCCGGTGTGTCGGCCCATCACTTCCACCACCATAACCCGGTTATGAGACTCAGCCGTGGTATGAACCCGATCGACAGCATCCATAGCAATATTCACCGCGGTATCAAAGCCAAAGGTATAGTCGGTGCCCCAGATATCGTTATCGATGGTTTTGGGCACACCTACCACTTCAACTCCCTCCTCGAAAAGCTTGGCGGCCACACCCAGAGTGTCTTCTCCTCCCACCGCAATGATAGCGGAAAGCCCCAGAGACTTTTTCTTCTCGATGATTCTCTTCACCCCATCCTTTTCTTTGAATGGGTTGGTACGGGAGGTTTTGATTATGGTCCCTCCTCGATGAATTATCCCGGAGATCTTATCCAAGTTCAGCTCCTCCGTAAGACCGTATTCCATCAGTCCTCGCCATCCCTGAAGTATGCCAATGACCTGATAGTTATATTTCACGATTGCCTTTCTCGCCACCGCCCGAATCACCGCATTCAAGCCGGGACAATCACCCCCGCCGGTTAAGATTCCTATCTTTTTGCTCATGAACTCACCCGCCTTTTCAGTTAATTAGCAATACCATTCAAAACTCTCAAAACCATGTTCTTTCCTTATTGTTATCGACATTTCCTTTATTCACTTTCATCTCAACTCATTTAATATAATCTGTAACCGACCCAAATCTATACGGAAAGAAAGGGCTGAATTTTCATATCTTTTTAACTTGTTTGAGCTTAATCAAAACCGATTTAAAATCCCTTAACCGGTGGATGGTGTAATCCGGATGAACTTTTTCATAACTTATATGATTGGGGTTGAAATGTACTGAGATCATACCCGCATTTCGGGCTCCCAAGATGTCCACGTCGATCAAGTCTCCCAGGTGCAGAGAACTTTGAGGTCGGCTTTTAAGTTGAGCCAGGGTATGAAGAAATACTCTGGGATCGGGTTTTCGAATTTTAAGCTCATCGGAAAATGTGGTGACGTTAAAATACCCGGCTATTCTCAACCGTTCCAAGAGTATCTTTATCGTCTTTCCGGGAGTTCTGCCGGTATTGCATATAAGACCAATCTTGCAGCCTTTTTTCTGTACCCCCTTCAGGGTCTCTTTTGTCCCATCAATCAGGGAGGGAGGGTCATCCAGTATAGGGGATACGAAAACCTCCACCAAGCGGGACATCAAACCGGGAGGAACATCTTTGAACTTATCCTCCTCCAGAAAGCCAAACATGATTTTAAGTTGTTCCTCGGTGGAGAGGTCCAGATTCTTCTCCCAGGTTCCCATACATTTTTCGAATGATTTATGATAAGCATCAAGTAGAAGATCGACTTTGATTTCCCGTCCATCTTCCTTAAGCGTGCTGCTCAGCTTTTCCACCCTCTTGAGGCCGTATTTCTGATTATCCGGCGGAGCATTGGAAAGCAGGGTATTCCACAAATCGAAGGTGACGGTATCAATCATCGAAAAATCCTTTCTGGATAAGTTCTTTAGCCTTAGCAAACGCCAGTGCCCGATGGCTGATTTTGTTTTTCTCCCCCAAAGAGAGTTGAGCAAAAGTCTTACTCAGGTGAGGCAGATAGAAGACCGGATCATAGCCAAATCCATTCTTTCCAATCTCCTTTGAGCCGATAAAACCTCTCACCTTACCCCTAACCGTTGCTATATGATTCGGATCCTTAATCAAAGCCACCACGCAGACGAATTCAGCTCCTCTTTTTTCCGGGGGAACCTTTGCCATCATGCGGAGTAATTTTTTGTTGTTATCGTCATAGCTGCAATGCTCGCCGGCAAATCTGGAGGACAACACCCCGGGGGCACCATTCAAGGCATCCACCTCCAGCCCGGAATCATCCGCTAAAGACGGTGTCCGGGTGAACCGGTAGATGGCCCGGGCTTTCAGTATTGCATTTTCTTCCAGGCTTTTCCCTGTCTCCTCCACCAGGGGAAAACCGGGGAAATCCTTCAGGGTCAAGATTTCTATGCCCGGGTCTTTAAGGATGTTCTTAATCTCTTCTATTTTATGTTGGTTGTTGGTCGCCAGAACGATTCTATGCATGAGTTCGATTCATTTAAAACTGGAAACGCTGATATTTCAATACCGGTCTATGTCAATTCTTCTTACCTTTCCGATCTTCGCTTTCAGGAATCTTTCTCCAACCTCCACAAATCTATCCGGAACGTCGGAGACATAAAACTTGCGGAAAGCTTTTCCTTTGGTCTTTCTGAGCAGAAAGCGGTCATTTAGAAACCTCTTAACCTCTCTGGCCGTCTCCTCAGCCGAATCAATCAATCTGGTTCTCTCGCCCATGATCCGGGCTATGTCGTTTTTCAATAAGGGATAGTGAGTGCAGCCCAGCACCAGAGTGTCCACTTTTCTCTTGACCAGAGGATCGAGGTACTCACAGCCGATCAAATGAGTGGCTTTTTTGTTCACATAACCTTCTTCTGCCAGTGAAACGAACAGGGGACAGGGGATGGAATAAACCGTCAAGTGGGGAGCGAACCTCTGGATAGCCTTCCGATAAGCATCGGAATGAATTGTTCCCACCGTTCCGATAACTCCGACTCTCCCGTTTTTGGTTGCCTCGACTGCCGCCCTTGCACCCGGCTCCACGACGCCGATCATCGGAATCTCATAATTTTTTCTCAAGACTCCCAACGCAACGGCAGAGGCGGTGTTGCACGCTACCACGATGAGCTTTACCTCCTGGGTGAGAAGGAAATTCACGTTCTGAAAGGCAAAGCTGGTAACAATCCGTTTTGATCTGGGCCCGTAAGGATATCTGGCGGTGTCGCCAAAATAGACAACATTCTCCCGGGGGAGAAGCTCGAAGGTCTTTTTCGCCACTGTCAGCCCTCCTAATCCGGAATCGAAGATGCCGATGGACTTGGAGTTTCCCCGGTTTAATGCCGTCGTTTTTGATGAAGTAGTCATGGTTCGATGAAATCTGGATAAAGGAGATGATCGTTTCTATTTCTTTTTAGTGGCAATAAGATAAGGGCATTTGAATAGCACGAACCTTCATTTTGTCGACTCATATATTTTCTTGAATTCCCTGATGCTCTCAAACAAAACCTGAGCAATATTTTGCCGGAAAGAGTCCTTCTTCAATAAACCCTCGTCTTTTTTATTAGAGATGAAGGCGGTCTCAACCAGAACCGCCGGCATGTACGCTTTGTTCAGCACCACAAAACCTGCCTGACTCACTCCCCGGCTGGGTATGGATAGTCTGGTTTTCAGACGTTCCTGGATTATACCAGCCAAATCAGAGGACTCCTTAAGATACTCGCTTTGCACCAGATCCATCAAAATAAAGTCCAGATTACTTACGTTTTGGCTCCGGTCGGCTTTAAGTTCAAATCTCACGGACGAATTCTCCAGGGCGGCTGCCGCACGGGCATCGTCGTTTTTAGCCGAGGAAAGAAAGAAAGTCTCGCATCCCCTGACGGATCTTTTTGAAAAGGAGTTGGTATGGATGCTGATGAAGAGATCGGCGCCGTTTCGGTTGGCAATCTGGGTTCTCTCCTCCAGAGGGACCAGCGTGTCGGTCTCTCTGGTCAATATGATTTTCAAATCCCCTTCTTTTTCCAAAAGCTCTCTCAGTCGTTGGGCTACGTCTAAGGTAACCTCTTTTTCCATCAGCCCCCCCCTTCCCACCGCTCCTGAGTCCGGACCGCCATGACCGGGATCAATTACGATTATGTCTATCAAGTCGTCTGTTTCCTTTTCGCTTTCATCCAGGATCTGGCTTAAAGAGAACTCGGATGTGTCGCGGGACGAAGTCGTATGGATAAGGGAAATCTGGATTCGGTGGGGATCACTTTTGAGTTTATGGGTGAAATTGAAAAAGGGTTTCTTCAGTCTAAATGAGAGTTGAGCAGAAGCTTCAAACTGATAAGCTTTTATCCACTTCAGAAATGCCGGCACCTTCTTTTTGCTGAAAAATGTCGTATCCAGACTCCCCTGGTAGAAATTGACATTCAAAGACCGGTTTTGATCGGCGAACATCTCATATTCGAGGGGACGGGAGAGGAATATCTCT
>CAYOSZ010000083.1:0-1360 GCA_964406715.1 uncultured Ignavibacteria bacterium
GCCCCCGGCCTTGCCTCTTCCCCCCACGTGCACCTGGGCTTTCACCATCACCGGCTTGCCGATTCTGCCGGCTATCTCCCTGGCTTCATCCGGGGTAGTTGCCATCTCCCCGGCAGGCAGAGGGATGCCATACTTGGCAAATATCTGTTTTGCCTGATATTCGTGTATCTTCATCATGACTCCTTTAGATTAGGTGATTGGTTTTTCACCTCACCCCCTATATCCCCCTCTCCGTTTTACGGAGAGGGGGACTAAAGGGGGAGAGGTTAAAGAGATTATCCTCTGCAACACTTTTTCCATATTACGTTCGACCTCTTGATTCTTAATGCGCAAAACTCGAAGCCCACGCACCTTGATTATCTCTTGGCGAATCTTATCATATTCCTTCTGGTCTTTTTGACTATGAACGCTTCCCTCCAGCTCAATAACCAAACTTGCCTCTCGACAATAGAAATCTGCTATGTATCTACCAATGGGATGTTGTCTTCTAAACTTCAATTCCTTAAGTCGGTTGGTTCGAAGGCAGTTCCATAAAAGTTTTTCTGCTTCTGTTGCATTTTTGCGAAGCTTTCGACAGAGGTCGTAAACATAGCCTGGTATTCGCATGTTTCGCATATATTCTTGACCTCACCCCCTATTTCCTCTTCAGGGTGTCCTTCGATCCCGAAGATCTCAGGATCGAGGGAAATCCCTTCAGGGTGAATCCCTCTCCGTTTCACGGAGAGGGGGATTAAAGGGGGAGAGGTTACTCATTTCTGATTTTCCGAGTTCGTGGAGATATTCTTGAGAAAAATCTCCGCTTCCTTTATAAGCCCTTCTTTTTTGTTCAACTCCGGTTCATCCAACACCAGCTCAAGCAGATGATTTAAGATTTGTCCCACCATAGGGGAAGGGGAAATCTCAAACGTTTTCATGATGTCGTTTCCGTTCAACTCAAGATCTTTGAGCCCAAACGGAGGTTTTTTCTCTATCTCCAGCCTTAACCTCTCCTCCAGCTCATCCACGTCTTTTGTGCTTCCCTCTTTCCCCTGGGCAACCACATCCGCCCTGCGCAAATCCAAAAGGGAGAAGACCAAATCCTCCCCCATCTTTCTGATCAGCCTTCTTGCTCCTTTGTCGGTGACACCGGTGGTGAACATGTGTTTGTCCACCAGAAGCGTAACCAGATCGATGATCTGATTGGAGTAGCGCAGCCGCTGCAGCGCCTTCTGAACCACACGAGCGCCTTTTTTTTCGTGACCGTAAAAGGTGGCTCCCTCTGCCGTGGGAACCTTGCAGGAGGGTTTGGAGACATCATGAAACAGAGCTGCCAGGCGCAGGACCAGCTCCCTGGGAGCGTGATCCACGGTCAGTATGGAAT
>CAYOSZ010000083.1:1370-8328 GCA_964406715.1 uncultured Ignavibacteria bacterium
AATGCTCAAATACGTCGTAGGCATGGTAGCCGCCCGGCTGAGTTACTCCCACACAGGCAGCCAACTCCGGCAGAATCTTCTCTAAAAGCCCCACCTGCTGCATCAGCCTGAAGCCGGCGCTGGGATATTTGGCCTGCAGCAGAAGTTTGTTTAGCTCTTCCTGAATCCTCTCCGGCGAAATGGAAAAGATCAACTCGACGTTCTCCTTCAAACTTCGGAGGGTCTCCTTCTCCAGCTCGAACTCGAACCTGGCGGCAAACTGTATCCCCCGGAGCATCCGCAGGGGATCGTCCCTGAACGAGTGGGGATTGGTGATGCGAATCAGCCTCCTTTTTATGTCCTTTTTTCCGTCGAGAGGATCAACCAGCTTTCCGGTGGAGAGGTCTTCTGCTATGGCATTTATGGTGAAATCCCTTCGGGAAAGATCGTCCTGAACCCGTAGAGTGTGATCGTATTCCACCTTGAAGTCTTTATGCCCCGGGCCGGTGCTGTATTCTTTTCTGGGAAGAGCTATGTCGAAGACACATTCTCCGTCCAGTTCCTTGCGAGGCCGGAATTTTATCACCCCGAACGATTTCCCTACCAAATCCACCTTTCCGAATCTGCCCAGCAGGGAAGAGAGTTCATCTAAGGGGATTCCGGTTATCAGATAGTCCTTGTCCTTGTCCGGCAGGATGGGGGATATGTATTTATCCCTCACCGCTCCGCCTACCTCGTAGATTTTACCTTTCTCCAGAATCGCCTTTATGATCTGGTCGCTCAATCCGGGTATCTTTTCCATGAGCAAATTCCGATACCTCACCCCCTGTTTCCCCTTCAGGGTGAATCCCTCTCCTTAGTAAGGAGAGGGGGATCAAGGGGGAGAGGCTTAATTTCGCTTTTCTCTTCAGTCTTGACTGGTAATGAGAGGTTTTTTAGAAACCTCACCTCCTATTTTCCTTCTCCCCACTTGTGGAAGAAGTTGTAGCCGCAGACTTTCCACCGAAGGCGGATCCCGCTCTGCGGGATAGTCTGCGCTGAATTTTCGCACTCTTAAGAGTGCGGCTACATTTCCACCTCTTTTATAGTTTGCCTACTTCAACACTATCCTGGTTCCAGCGGTCTTTTTCTTCACCGCATCGTATGCTTTGGGTATGGAGGTGATGATCACCTCTTTTCCTCCGGACTCTAAAAACTGGATGGCCGCTTCGATCTTGGGACCCATGCTGCCGGCAGGAAAATGCCCTTCCTCCTGATATTTTCTTGTTTCCTTTACGGTCAGTTTGTCCAGATCGATTTGAAGAAGCGTGCCGAAATTGAGTGCCACCTTCTCCACCTCGGTTAAGATCAAAAGCAGCTCTGCTCCGATGTCGCGGGCTAAGACGGCGGAGGCTCTGTCTTTGTCGATGACCGCATCCTTTCCCTCCAGAGTAGAATCCTTCTCCACATAAACCGGGATTCCTCCGCCCCCGGCGGCAATCACGATTACTCCTTTCTCCACCAAATTTTTTATGGTTTTTTTTTCCACGATCTCCAGGGGTATGGGCGAAGGTACCACCCTTCTCCACATCTTAGCCCGGTCCTCCCTCACCACCCAACCCTTCTCCTTGGCGTGCTTTTTCGCCTCCTGTCTGGTGTAGAATTGGCCTATGAATTTCGTCGGTTCCTTAAAGGAGGAGTCATTTCCATCCACTATCACCTGGGTTACCATGGTGACCACGTCCCGCTTTATCCCTTCTTTTCTTAGCCGGTTCTGCAAGGACTGCTCGATCATGTATCCCATTCCCCCCTCGGTATCCGCCACGCAAACTCCTAAAGGGAGAATTGGTGCTTTTCCTCGAGCAAGCTCCACCCGCAGGATGGCGTTCCCCACCTGGGGCCCGTTGCCGTGGGTTATGGCCAGATTGTAGCCGTCCCGAATCAGCTCCACGATTCCGCGCAGGCTCTCCCGGGTGTTGGCGAACTGCTGGGTTATGGTGTCTTCTTCTCCTTTTTTGGTGATGGCATTTCCCCCCAGAGCCACCACCGCCGTCTTTTTTCTCATCGCAGAACCAAGTCAAAATTCAGCTTCGAAGAATCTGTTGAGCTTTAAGGAAAACCTTATTTTCTTTTTCTGGTGAATTTCTCCAGCACCTCTTCTAAATCCGGTTTTCCTATCTCCTGAAGCTCATACCGTACCCTGACCGAGGGCTTGTTGATCTTCAGCACCCGGGCCAAGTCTATGGGCGTGCCTATCACCACCGAGTCGCAGGGGATGGAGTTTATGGTCTTCTGCAGATCCTTCACCTGCTTTTCGCTGTAACCTAAAGCTGGCAGCAAGCCGCTTATCTCGGGATACTTCTCGAAAGCTTTCTTTATCTCACCTTTAACCCAGGGTCGGGGATCGACCATTTCCCGGGCTCCGAACTTCTCTGCGGCTATCACCCCGGCACCATAGGTCATGCCCCCGTGGGTTAAAGTGGGTCCATCCTCCACCACCAGCACTCTTTTCCCTCGAATCAGTTGGGGATGATCCACGGAAATGGGAGAAGCCGCCTCGATCAGAATGGCCTCCGGATTTGCTTCTCTTACATTGAAGCGAACCTGCTCGATGTTCTCATAGTCAGCCGATTCCACCTTATTTATCAAGACCACGTCCGCCAAAAGCAGATTTGTTCCCCCCGGAAAATAACAGAGCTCGTCTCCCGGCCGGTGAGGATCGACCACGATGATGTGAAGATCGGGCTGGTAAAACGGGAGGTCGTTGTTCCCCCCGTCCCACACGATTACGTCCGCCTCCTTTTCCGCCTCCTTGAGTATGACCCCGTAGTCGACTCCGGCGAAGACCACGATCCCCTCCCGGATGTGCGGTTCATATTCTTCTCTCTCCTCGATGGTGCAGTCGTGCTTATCCATGTCGGACAGGGAGGCGAAACGTTGACATATCTGCTTGGTGAGGTCGCCGTAGGGCATGGGATGCCTGATGGCCACCGGATTTATTCCCTTAGCCTTTAAAATCCGACAGACCTTGCGGGTGGTCTGGCTCTTGCCGCTTCCCGTTCTGGCAGCACATACGGCGATAACCGGTCGTTTGGACTTGAGGGTGGTGCTTTCCCTGCCTAAGAGCTTAAAGTCGGCACCGGCAGCGGTAACCACCGCACACCGCTGCATTACGTATTGATAGGAGACATCGCTGTACGAGAAGATGACCTCATCCACTTTGAATTTCTTTATCAGATTCACCAGTTCGTCTTCCGAGAGGATGGGAATTCCCTTGGGATATAGCTTGCCGGCCAGCCTTGAGGGATATTTTCGACCGTGGATGTTGGGTATCTGGGTGGCGGTAAAGGCAATTACCTCATATTGACGATTATCCCGGAACACCGTGTTGAAGTTATGAAAATCCCTCCCGGCAGCGCCCATTATCAAGACTTTTTTCTTCTGCATAAAACGTCCTTGGTTTTAATATGAAACAAAGTTTCCTGAAGATGCATTACTCTTTTCAATCTCTACGTAATTGCGAGCGATATGTAACAGTCCGGTCGACCTCAAGAGATTGTTTCGTCGTCCTGCTGAAGTCGGGACTCCTCGCAAAGACAGACACTCTTGTGTCTCCCCGTCTAAACCTAAATGCTGGCGGGCGTCCGGAGGGACGCCCACCAATTGCTCGTAATGTGTTCACCAAAAGTAAGTTACGGCACGATATCGTCGATTTGGGCCTTCTGCAGTTTCCCGCTGAAATCCACGTAGATTGCCTTCCATTCGGAGAAGAGATCCAAAGCCGCAGTGCCCGACTCGCGGTGTCCGTTTCCGGTCTGATTGGTGCCGCCGAAGGGCAGATGAACCTCGGCCCCGATGGTGGAGGAGTTGACGTAGAAGATTCCGGTATAAGCGTCTCTCATGGCCACGAAGGCTCTGTTCACGTCCTGAGTGTAGACCGAAGCGGAAAGCCCGTAAATGGTGTCGTTGTTTATTTGTATTGCTTGCTCCAGGCTGTCACACGGAATGATGGAGACCACCGGACCGAATATCTCCTCCTGGGCTATGGTGGCATGCGGGTCCACGTCCCCGAAGATGGTCGGCTCGTGGAAATATCCCTGAGCATAATCACCGGAGGTCAGCGGATTTCCGCCGCAGAGGAGTTTGGCCTCTTTCTTTCCGATCTCCACATATTTCATCACCGTTTTGAGCTGATCCTGGCACACCAGCGGACCCATCTCCACCTTGGAGTCCAGACCATTTCCCACCTTAAGAGCCTTGGCCCGGGCAACCAGCTTGTCGGTGAACTCCTTCATCACCTTCTTGTGCACGATCACCCTGGAGGTGGCGGTACATCTTTGACCGGTGGTGCCGAACCCGCCCCACAAGGCCCCCTCCACTGCCAGATCCAGTTTGGCATCGTCCATCACCATCTGGGCATTCTTCCCCCCCATCTCTAAGTTGCTGTGCTTGAAGCTGGGAGCGCAAGCTTCCGCCACCATTCTTCCGACCTGAGTCGATCCGGTGAAAGAGACCACCTTGACGTCGTCGGACTTCATCAAGGGCGTACCGACTGAACTTCCCGATCCGGTGACGAAATTCACCACCCCTTTGGGCACCCCCGCCTGCTCGCAGGCTTTCACCAGGTTGTAAGCGGAAAGCGGGGTAAAAGAAGCCGGCTTGAACACCACCGTGTTTCCACAGACCAATGCAGGCATCATCTTCCAGGAAGGAATGGCCATGGGGAAGTTCCAGGGGGTGATAAGACCACAAACCCCCATCGGCATGCGCACGGACATCATGAACTTATTGGGTAGCTCCGACGGAGTGGTCACCCCGAATTGCCTTCTTCCCTCCCCGGCCATGTAGTAGCTCATGTCGATGGCTTCCTGAGTGTCGCCGCGAGTCTCCTTTAGGATCTTTCCCATCTCCTGGGTCATCTGGCGGGACCAATCCTCTTTCCTCTCCACCAGGATTCTTCCAACCTTATAAAGGATCTCTCCTCTCTTCGGAGCGGGAACCAGCCTCCATTTCTTGTAGGATTCTTTCGCTGCGTCGGTCGCCCGTTTCACGTCTTCTGAGTTTGAGGCCTGAAAAGTTCCCAGAAGCTCGCGGTTGTCAGCCGGATTGCGGTTCTCAAAAGTCTTTCCGGTGACCGAATTCACCCACTCGCCGTCGATGTAGTTCTTGTAGACCCTTGCGTCTGCCATAAAACCTCCTGAAAATAGTGCATGATGGTTATGTGTTTGCTTTTGGTTTCCTCATCTTCAAAACTACACTATCGATTGTCCATCTGGTCCGGCTAAAATCTATGGTTTTTCAACGCAAACTATCATTTGCGAAACAATTAATATAAATACCCTTCTCAAGGTTGTCAATCTTTTTCAATAGGTTGTTAATACAAATCAACTGACACAGATAACAAGCATTCCGCTTAACCAGGCTATGCTGGATAAGGAGGAGCTCTCTGCCTTGTTGGTAACGGACGCCCTCGTCCGTTCACGGTGAATCCTTCAGATAAAGCTCTTCAGGACAAGTCCGTTCAGAATGAATCCGTTACCATATATGTCTCCATAACCGACGCCGAAGGTCCATCTGGAAGGCATCCGTGACGAACAAGAAATCAGGGCAGCTCCAACCTCCTGAAATACAGAGCCTTAACTTCCCCTAAAGGCAATTTCACTACTATTTTGATGGTGATCGAGATAGCTCACGTGTTATTAGGGAGAGTTGTATGCGAGGAATGAAAGCTGATATTCAAAGAATCACGTTTCTTCGATCGCCTTTCTCACCATTGTCAACTTGTGCACGGATACACCTATCCCTATGGGTAAATAGAGGTTAGAGGTGAGGATATGATTGCAGGTGATGAAAATTTTTTAAAATGTGCATCAGAAAGCCCAGAAACACCAGTAACGCCGGTGCCGCCACCGAAACATCCTGTTGAGGTGGAAAGGATTACACCCCCGTCCCTTTCTGGCGCACGGGGGTCACAACCCCTCTCCAATCTGCCAGAAACGCCAGTAACGCCGGTACCGACATCGAAATATCAACGACTCACCAAAGGAGGAAAGCTTTGATTTCAACCATAAGAGTCTTGGGTCCGCCCCCCGCCGGAGGAGGTGTGTCGCATCCTTCTAAGGTGTGGCTCCTTTTTCCTCCTGTTTGGGAAGCAGCAGAACGAATCTTAAGTTCTTCCCCCTCTTCGCCATCAACATTATCTGTTCTTTGTCCTTTACCAGATCAAGGCTTTCCTTGAAATCGTCTAAGTTCTTAATCTCGAAGCTCTCCACCTTCTTGATCACGTCCCCTTCCTCCAGCAAGGCGGTGCTGGCCACCCCGCCCACCTCCACGAAGGAGACCATCACCCCCTCCTTATCCTCCAGCATGTATTGTCGGTATATGGCGTCGGTGATCTCCTTTACGGTGAAGCCCAGCTCGGTTTCGAATTCGTCCGCCTTCACCTTGGGCTGCATGGAGATCTCGACCGCTATGCTCGTGTCAATGCCGTTTCTCAGGATCCTTAACCTGGCCGGTGCTCCCACCTCGCTCTGTGAGACCAGAACCTGAAATTTATTCAAATCATCTTCTTTTTCCGCGGATATTTTCTGCCCGTTGTATTCGATCACTATGTCGCCCGAAAGAAGCCCGGATTGTTCGGCCGGCGAGCCGGGGATGATGTCTGCGATCAAAATTCCCTCCCGGTTCGGCTGGTCGAAATATCGGGCATAATCACGGCTTAAAGGCTGGATGGCTATCCCGATCCAGCCGCGCTGAATGGTCCCGCTGGAAAGGAGTTTGTCCTTGACGTCGTTGGCCGTGTTCATGGGGATGGTGAAGCCCTGCCCCCGGCCGAATCCGATGGAGTTTATGCCGATCACCTCACCCTTTAGGTTCACCAAAGGTCCGCCGGATGAGCCGGGATCTATGGCCGCATCGGTCTGGATGAAGTCGTTTATCAGCTGGGTTTCGATAGGGAGATTGGGAAGCACCCGGCCCTTGCCGCTGACGATGCCGAAGG
>CAYOSZ010000084.1:0-8322 GCA_964406715.1 uncultured Ignavibacteria bacterium
GGGTTCCACCTGGTCGCCCATCAGGATGCTGAATATGTGGTCAGCTTCTGCTCCATCCTCTAATGTGGCCTGTAGAAGGGTACGGGTCTCCGGGTCCATGGTGGTCTTCCACAGCTGCTCCGGGTTCATCTCACCCAATCCTTTGTATCTTTGAATCGCCACTCCGGTTTTGCCCAATCTCTCCATGTGGCGGTCTCTCTCCTCATCCGAATAGGCATAAAGCTCGGTCTTTCCCTTCTTCACCCGGTACAGGGGAGGCTGGGCGATGTAAACGTAACCCCTCTCGATGAGTTCTTTCATGTAGCGGTAGAGGAAGGTGAGAATCAAAGTGCGGATATGAGAGCCGTCCACGTCCGCGTCGGTCATGATGATGATCTTGTTGTAGCGGGCCTTGTCTATGTCGAATTCTCCCTTGATGCCGGTCCCCAGGGCGGTGATGATGGCGCGAATCTCCTCGTTGGACAAAACCCGGTCTATACGAGCCTTTTCCACATTCAGGATTTTCCCCTTCAGTGGCAGTATGGCCTGGAACTTGCGATCTCGTCCCTGCTTGGCGGAACCGCCGGCGGAATCACCCTCTACGATGTAGATCTCACATAGTGCCGGGTCGCTCAGCGAACAATCGGCCAGTTTTCCGGGAAGGGTGGAGGTCTCCAGCGCGCTCTTTCTGCGGGTAAGCTCCCGCGCCTTTCTGGCCGCCTCACGGGCTCTGGCCGCGGACGAGGCTTTCTCCAGAATCTTCTTGGCAACGGATGGGTTCTCGCTAAAATGCTCAGACAGACTCTCGCCCAAGATCGATTCCACGATTCCCTTCACCTCGCTGTTGCCCAGCTTGGTCTTGGTCTGGCCCTCAAACTGGGGATCGGGAATCTTGACCGAGATCACCACCGCCAGCCCCTCTCTGACGTCCTCACCCTCCAGTGGTGATTGGCCGTTCTTCAGCAGCTTGTTTTTCTGTGCATAATAGTTGATGGTCCGGGTCAGGGCGGTCTTGAATCCGGAAAGGTGAGTGCCTCCCTCGATGGTGTTTATGTTATTAACGTACGAGAAAATATTCTCGGTGTATGAGTCGTTATACTGCAGGGCCATCTCCACGTCAATACCGTCTCTGGTATTGTGAAGATAGATTGGCTTGGGATGTACCACCTGCTTATTCTCGTTCAGATAATCCACAAAGGAGCTGATACCACCCTTGTATTTGAAAAGATTGGACTTTCCGGTTGCCTCCTCTGTGATTTCGATTTTCAAACCCCCGTTGAGAAAAGCCAGCTCCCTCATTCGGCCGGATAGAACGTCGAAGTTGAAATCTATGTTCTTGAATACGTCGGGGTCCGGCTTGAATGTGGTTTTGGTGCCGGGATGCCTGCCCTTTCCCGATACTTTCAGCGGAGCTTTGGTGTTGCCCCGTTCGTATCTCTGGAAATACCTTTTGCCGTCACGGGTCACCTCAACCTCACACCATTCGGAGAGCGCATTTACCACTGAAACCCCCACGCCGTGCAGACCCCCGGATACCTTATAGGTTTGGTGATCGAACTTACCGCCGGCATGAAGCATGGTCATCACCACCTCCAGTGCGGGCTTCTTCTGGGTAGGGTGCATGTCAATGGGAATTCCCCTTCCGTTGTCCTCCACCATCACGCTGCCGTCCTTGCGAAGTTCCACCTTGATGGAATCACAGAATCCTCCCATGGCTTCGTCTATGCTGTTGTCCACCACCTCGTACACCAGATGATGCAGTCCCTTGTTGCCGGTATCACCTATGTACATGGCAGGCCTTCGACGAACGGCGTCCAAGCCTTTCAGAACCTGTATAGTTGTCGCATCGTAATGCTGACTCATTGGCTCAAATCCCTCTTCTTTTTGTTTTGATGTGTCCATATGAAGTATCTTCTCCCCTCTTAAGATACTACATCTAGAATTATTTTGTTACAAAAAATCGTGCTTTGCCTTGCTGTTTTAGCGGAAAAACCAAACTAAATTTGTGGGTCTTCTCAATTGGTAAACACTATATCTTTTATTACGTTAGCTTTGACGGATTGGTTGAGTTCTTTGATGATCTTTCCTTTCAAAAAGACCAGCTCATTTCGCCAGGAAGCATTTTCAACCTTCACAAAGAGGATCGAATCTTTCACTCTAAGAGGAGTACTTTGAGGGGCGATACGATCACCCACCACCTTGTTCCAGTTTAGAAGGACCGTCTCCTCCTTTATCCTGCGGTCGATTCTCAAACCCTTCAGGGTGCGAAGCAGAACTTTATCCATTCTTTCCGGGTACTTCGCCCTTTTCAACATAACACTATAATATAATAGAATTTAGCCCTTGTGGCAAGTTTATTTTGCTTATTTTATGTTCCCTTTTTAGTTTCCTGAAGTATCCGAATTCTCTCCTTAGGATACGGCTTTGGGGATGAACGAATAAACCGGGGAATCAGCAAAACGGGAAGGTCCTCTCCCCTCTCAGCGCGGTTCTCCCCGTTTTGGACGTTCCGCTTCTGGCTTTGAATTATTGTAAGTTACTTTATTTTATTCCGCCAGACGAAGTGGCATCAAAAGACAAAGGTAATCTTCTGCTTCTTTCTTCTCGGGCGAATAGATTTTGACCGCGGAGACGGGTGTTCCCAGCTCATACACCACCTCATCTCCCTCCATCTGTTTCAGGACATCCAGGATGTAGCTGGCATTGTATCCGACGTCCATGGGCTCGCCTACATAGTCACAGGGCAAGGACTCCTTGGCTTCCCCTCCCAGATCGAAGTTGGCTGATGACAGTTCCAGGTTGTCTTTCTTTAAGGAGAATTTAACCTGATGAGTGAGGGTGTTGGCTAAAATAGACATCCTCCGAACCGCTCCGTTTAAGAACTCCTTGTTCACCACCATCTTCTTGTCGTTATCCTTGGGGATCACCTGATCGAAATTCGGATAGGGTCCCTCAATCAAGCGGGAAGCCAAGACCGTGTCACCGAAATTAAAGATTATACTGTTCTCTTCAAACACGATTCCAATCTCACCCTCCTCATCCCCCAACAGTTTAATCAAAAGGTTTAGGGCTTTAGGGGGAATGATAACGTCCTCGTGCAGACCTTTGAGTTTGGTGTTCTTCAACGACATCTTAGCCAGACGGTGACCATCAGTTGCCACCATCATCATATGGTTGCCCGAGGTCTGCCACAGCACTCCATTTAATGCGGGTCTGGTTTCATCTGTGGATACGGCAAATATGGTTTTCTTTATCATCCCCACCAGGTCTACACCAGATATCTTTATCTCTTTGGCTAAATTCACCGCGGGGAGTTTGGGATACTCCTCCGCCGGAATTCCAGACAGCTTATAACTTCCCCGTTCCGCCTTCAGTTCCATTCGGTTCTCGGCTATATTGATTTCAATATCACATTCCGGGAGCTCCCTTAAAATATCGTAGAAAGCCCGTGCGGGTATGGTTATGGCTCCTTTTTTGGTGGAGCTGATGGGAAGTGTGGTAATCACCGAAACGTCTAGATCTGTGGCGGCTATTTTTAGTTTGGAGCTGGAACCCTCCAAAAGCATGTTAGACAGAACCGGCAGGGTGGTACGGGTAGGAACGGCATTCATAACATTCTGGACTGATGCAAAGATTTGACTTTTAGGTAAAGAGAATTTCATTGGTCCTCCCTTGACGTAGATTGTTTTCCGTTTTTTTGTGGATCATTAAATTAAAACTTTTTAAATATTATTAAATTAAAATTATAAATATAAAACTTTCTTTTAATCTTAATAATAAGGTGGAAATGTTGATCTCTCTAATTTTATCAACCCAATAGGGTGTCGTTCTTGATGTTTGGTTGAAAATCCAAAATATTATATGTTAATATGTATGTAGAAAATTTGTTGTGTTTTAATCCGGCCAAGCCAAATTCCTTTTTATAAAGAGGTTCCCAACAAGATTCACACATAAAGGAAGTTTATGATCTCATCCACTTTCAATTTAAAATTATAATCCTTCTTGATATTTTCAGCCACCTGGGTACAGGCGTGAATCACGGTGGAATGGTCCCTTCCTCCGAAATGCAGGCCTATGGCTTTGAGGGAGTTGTTGGTCAGGCTGCGGGCTAAATACATTGCCACCTGACGAGCCAATGCGATCTCCTGGGTCTTTCTTTTGGAACACAAAGCTTCAAAAGGCAGATTGTGGCTGGATGCCACCTTCTTTTGAATCTGCTCCATGGTGACCACCCTGGTGCCGCTTCTTATGGTATCCTTTAAAACCTCCTTGGCCAGATCAACCGTTATCTCTTTTGAGTTTAGGGAAGCATAAGCCAGAAGACGGATCAACGAACCCTCCAGCTCCCTGATGTTTGAGGTAACATTGTCGGCAATGAAAGTGGCCACCTCAATGGGGATGGATATGCCGTCCGATTCGGTCTTCTTATTCAGGATGGCTATCCGGGTTTCCAGATCGGGAGGCTGAATGTCCGTTACCAGTCCCTGCTGGAAACGAGATAGCAACCTCTCCTCCACCCCGTTTATCTCCCGGGGGGGGCGGTCGGAGGTCAAAACAATCTGTTTCCCGTTTTGATAAAGCACGTTAAAGGTATGAAAGAACTGCACCTGGGTGCTCTCCTTGCCGGTGAAGAACTGGATGTCGTCTAAAAGCAGAATGTCCACGTTTCGGTAGAGATTGACGAAATCCTGGGTGGTATTGGAGGTGAGGGAATTGATGAAATCACTGGTGAATTTTTCGCTGGTCACATAAAGCACCCTGGTATCCTCGTACGTGTCGCGGGCGAAGTGACCGATGGCCTGAGCCAGGTGGGTTTTACCCAGTCCCACTCCTCCATAGATATAAAGGGGATTGAATTTGGTCCTGCCGGGAGCTTCGGCTACTGCCATCGCAGCCGCATGGGCAAACTGATTGCTGTCTCCCACCACGAAGGCATCAAAGGTGTATTTGCGGTTAAGCCCCATCTCGCCTGGTGCCTCTTCGGCTGAACGCTTTCTTTTGGGTCGCGGGTCGAAGTTCATGCTCATCTGAGGATGATAGTCCATGGAATCCTTGGACACGTGAAAGGCCAAAGCATAATCCTTCTGCGCCACCTCCCTTATGGTCTCCTTGATCATGCCCAGATAATGTTCCTCCAACCAATCCGCCACAAATTTGTTGGGAACGGCCACTCGAAGGGATCCTTCTGGAGAGGGAAGTCCCCTGGTTGCTTTCAGCCAGGTACAGAAACTCTGTTTCTTTAGTCTTTTGCTTAAATGGGAAAGGCACTCTACCCAAAGCTTACCATTATCTATCTCCGTTAGCATCTTTTGCCTCAATCTGTTCTTGGTATTTTCGTTTTTCGGAATTGTTGAAGATCAACAACAATCAATCCACATTTGTTGAAAACTGCCAACCCTTTAAAATACAAGTGAATCCCCTCACACCCATCTCCCGTAGAAGGAGGTTTTCCACAATTTGACTTAAAATCTGTATTCCCCTTACCTTTTCATTTGTATGGACTTGCAAAGACCGCACGGATTTTCCACATCTTATTAACAGATAATAACTTATGGATTCACGTAATGCATAATAAGCCCGCCTTTTTCTCTTGTCAAGCATTATTATCGGAAGAGAAAAAAAAACTTATAAGTTGGGCAACGTGACTCTTTTAGAGAACGCACCAAGCAGATCATAGAGAGGACTAATTTCATTCTGATTGTCTTCATGGGAAATTACCAACTTAAAGCACTCGAGTTTCTCTATTCCATTTTTCTTTATGCGATTACAATCAAGGATCTTTCTCGTATGGTCAATGTGAAGTGAATAAAGTTTCTTTTTATCAGCAGCGGAGAACAAAGTGTTTTGCTTTGGTAACGGAATTTTCTGACAGGGGGAGGAGCTTAACCGGCAAGACCTCAGTCGGTCTCTTTAGACTTTTTGCTTGACGCAAGAGAAGAAGTGGTCTATATTGGCAACTTGAATGAGATCATCAAACCGAGAAGGGAGAAAGGATGAAGAGAACGTTTCAACCCTCAAACGTAAAGAGAGCCAGAGATCATGGTTTTCGGAAACGAATGTCCACCAAGGCGGGAAGAAAGATTTTGAAAAGACGGCGAGCCAAGAAGAGAAGCAGATTGACCGTCCGGGACGAGAAATGATGGATCGGAAGGTTGCCGTCTCCCGGTTGAGGAAAAAGAAGTTCCCCAAAAAGATAAGGATTTCAAAACAGCACGAGTTCCGGCGGATAATCGAAAACGGAAACAAAACGGAGGGTGAGAATCTAATCCTTTTCCGTCTAAATGGATCGAATGAAGAGGGACAAGGTTTCGGGATAAAGATGGCCCGGGGGATTAAAGGAGCAGTCATAAGAAACAGGATCAAAAGGGTGATAAGAGAGTTCTTGAGGAAGAACAAAGACAGCTTTACCCCAAATGAAGGTGTGGTGGTGGTATGCAAGTCAAAAGCGGGAGCTATAGACCTCCACCAGCTAAAAGAGGAACTGGTGAGCCTGATAGGCTGAGGTGAAACAGAATTGTGCACCTAACGCCGCGGGGAGTTGATGGAGAGAAAGATAGAGGTTAATCTTTATAGAGCATTAAATGGCGTGGGAAGTATGGTTTCTCACCTGATTGTTATTGCGATCAGGATATACCAGAATACGCTGCGACTTGTGTTTCCACCGTCGTGTAGATTCCATCCCTCCTGCTCGGAGTATGCCCTAGGGGCATTGAGAAAATTCGGACCGGTCAAAGGCGGCTGGCTTTCGGTCAAAAGGCTGTCTAAATGTCATCCCTTCAACCCGGGCGGATTTGATCCGCTTCCATAGGTATGAACCATTCGGTTCATTCCACAGGAGATATTTGTGGACAAAAGAACCATCATAGGATTCATCATAATCGGACTGATCATAATCCTCTATCCTATATACATGAAATGGATAACCGGAGGAGAAAGCGTTCAGAAAGCTCCGCCCCAGCCTCAAACCGAGGTCGATACCCTCAGGCGTCCTCCTCCGCCGGTTGAGGAGGCAAAAGAGATTACCACCAAAGAAGTAGAATTTGAAACCGCAGGCCTGGCAGTTGAGGATACCCTTCAGCAGGAGAGGACCACAAAGGTGGAGACAGAGCTTTATGCGGCTGAGTTCTCATCTAAGGGAGGGGTTCTCAAAAGCTTCACCTTGAAGAAATACCAGCACTGGGAGGGGGGAGAGATTCAACTCTTGCCGCCTGAACCAATAAGCCCTGCGCTGAACGTGGTTTTTCCTGACAGCAACGTCAGTCTGGAGATGTTCAACTTCCAGGTCGACAAAAATCAACTGGTTTTAAACCAGCGAAATCCAACCGGATCGATCGATTTCACCTTAATTACTCAATCCGGCGTTCAGATTTCAAAAAGGTACAACTTTTTCAGCGGAAGATATGACTTTGAGCTGGAGCTCGAGATCAAGGGATTGAACCGGCTGGATCTGGGAAGAGAGTATCTGCTGGGGTGGTCTTCGGGCCTTAATTCTACAGAGAAGGACAGAAGAGGCGACTTGGACAAGTTCACCGCTTATTCCATGATGGGCGAGGAGTTATCTGACTATAAGAAATTCCAACAGCCCGAAGGTTCCGAGGTGGGAATTCTCCAGGAAGCCGGTTCGGGGAAGACAAAGTGGGTGGCCACCCGCACCAAATATTTCGTGGCGGTTCTGGTCCCGGATTCGAAAGCCGGGATGGGATTTTTGGCATCGGGCAAAAGGAGTTTTGCTTTGACAGACGGCGAGGAGGTCCAGACCAAAAGGATAGGCGTATCTTTAGAGATGCCGCTGGAGGGAACGGCCAGCCTGAAAGATAAATTTGTGATTTATGTGGGACCCATCGACTATTTCATCCTGAAGAGCTACCGGTTGGGATTGGACAAGATGGTCGATTTAAGCGGGTCGATCATTCGGCCGTTTTCCATCGGCATCTTATGGTTATTTGTGCACCTGCACAAGATAATCCCCAACTACGGCCTGGTGATAATCCTGTTTACCATATTGATGAAAGTGGTTTTTCATCCGTTGACCCGCAAGAGCACCACTGCCACCCTGAGAATGCAGGAGCTTCAACCCAAGCTGGCTCAGCTTAAGGAGAAACACAAAAAGGATCCCGCCCGTTTGAATAAGGAGACCATGAAGCTTTATAAACAGTCCGGGGTGAATCCTCTGGGGGGGTGTCTGCCTCTTCTTTTTCAGATGCCGGTGTTCTACGGGCTTTTTGTGGTCTTCCGCTTCACCATCGAGCTTCGAGGGGCGAAGTTTGCCTTCTGGCTTAGCGATCTTTCGCAGAAGGACCCGTACTACGTTCTTCCCATAATCATGGGGGCGGCAATGTTCTG
>CAYOSZ010000085.1:0-8258 GCA_964406715.1 uncultured Ignavibacteria bacterium
ACTGGCTGGATAAAGACAGCCTGCAACATAATAACGTGGTGATAACATACGAATCTTACAATTAAAGGAAATAAACATGATAAGCCTTTATAAGTCCATTCCCGGAGCTTTGTCCCCCTCCGGGAAGAATAAGAATAATGAAAAAGGGGTGACCCTGAAGATTTACCCTGAAGGGTTCACCCTGTTGGAGCTTTTGATTGTGGTGGTGATTGCCGGGGTGGTGATCTCTGCCGGATTCGGGGTCTACCTGACCCAGCACGAAGGATGGATCATCCAGGAGCAGATAACCGATATGCAGCAGAACGCCAGGGTGGCCATGCACGAGTTGGAAACCAGGATAAGAATGGCCGGGTATGGATTACCCGGTGGAATTCAGCCGATCTATGCTGCCAACACTAATCCGGACACGATCACCGTGGTATCCCAGAACGAGTTCGAATGCGAAGCCACCATCGAGCATGCCATGCCCCAGCCCAGCTCGGAGCTGAGATGTGACGGGCACGACATCAGCTGTTTCAAGGAGGACACCTGGGCATATATCTACGACCCCTTTGCCGACACCGGAGAGTTTTTCTACATAACTCAGGTCCAGGTTTCCGCCAGCCATATCCAGCATAACATCTCTCCGCTCTCCAGATGCTATCCCCTGGGGAGCATTGTAACAATGGTGGACATGCACAAGTTCTATATAGACACAACCGATACCAATCATCCCAATCTAATGGTTCAAAGAGAGGGAAACCAGAATTATATCTATGCTGAAGATATTGAGGACTTACAGTTCCGGTATGGTCTGGCTAATGGTGTTTTCGTTGACATTCCGCCGGCGGCCTCGGTGGTCAGAGAGGTGTTGATCACCCTCACTGCCAGAACTGCAAGACAAGATCTTCAATTTCAGGGAGAGTATCGACGAAGGATTCTGGCCTCGGACGTGAAGGTGAGAAATCTGGGTCTTTAGAAGAACTCTAAAAACTGAATTAAGAAAAGGAGATGACATGTTGAGAAGAATGAAAAATGAGGAC
The DNA here is from genome assembly GCA_964406715.1 of uncultured Ignavibacteria bacterium. Classification (GTDB taxonomy): domain Bacteria; phylum Zixibacteria; class MSB-5A5; order MSB-5A5; family SM1-73; genus SM23-73-3. The sequence goes on from CAYOSZ010000085.1 coordinate 1,023, forward strand.
GGCTTCACCCTGCTGATCTTTCTTTCCTTACTTTTAATGTTGACCATGATCGGGATCGCTGCGGTGATGACCTCCACCACCGACGTAAACATAGCCGGTAACGATCTGAAGAGCATAAACACATTCTATGCGGCGGAAGCGGGTTTGGAAAAAGCCATATCCCAGGTCAGAAATCATTACAGTTCGGGTGGAGTGGGACCACCTAATCCGCTCCCTTCCGATTCCTTTGATCTGGGCAACATAGCCGTCACCTACAGCTCCACAGACATGGGAGCAGCTACCCAGGAGACCCTCACCGTTGGAGCTTATAAGGGGCTTTATGCTCTGGTTAAGAGCTTTACCATTACCGGCGAGGCAACGGAAAAGGGGACCCAGACCGCTACCAAGATCGAAGCCGAGATAAAGGACGCTTTAGTCCCCATCTTCCAGTTTGCTGTCTTTTATGAACAGGATCTGGAGATTTTGCCCGGTCCTGACATGACCCTGGGGGGCAGGGTTCACAGCAATAACGATCTTTATCTGGGGGCTCGTTCCTCCCTTAAGGTCGATTCATGGACCACGGCTGCTGGAGACATCTACCACGGAAGAAAGGACAACCCCTCGGACAACATGACCGGGAACGTACAGATCAAAGATCGAAGCGGAGTTTATCAGAGCATGAAAAACACAGACGGAACCTGGTTGGATGCCAATGATCCCGCTTGGGTCTCCGAATCCCTGAATCGGTGGGAAGGAATGGTGGAGGATCACTCCCATGGAATGACCGAGCTCACCCTTCCGGTGGTCGTCTCCGGCGATCCCATCGACATGATAAAGAGGGGAACGGGCGGCAACCAGGATAGCTACGAACACAAGGCTGGGCTGAAGATTGTGGACGGACAGGTGTTATACAAAAATTCCAGCGATGCCTGGGTGGATGTCACCGCCACCTTTGTAGGCGATGGCATTATAACCACGGGTTCCTTCTATAATTATAGGGAATATAAATGGGTTACCTCCTATGACATAGACATCGACAAGCTCAATGACAGCGGTTACTACCCCCTGAACGGAATCCTGTACGCCTCGCGGGACCAGGTGGTGGGCACCCAGCAGGCCATTCGATTAACCAACGGGGAGGAGTTGGCCGGACCACTTTCTGTGGTAACAGACAATCCCCTGTACACTGAGGGGGATTACAACAAAATCAACAAAAAAGCCGCTGCCCTTTTTACCGACGCTTTAACCATATTGTCCAACAACTGGAACGATGCCAAAAGTAACCAGAACTTGAACAACCGGGTAGCATCTAATACCACGGTCAATGCGGCTTTCCTTACCGGGAACACGGAGACCAGTCTGGGGGATTACAATGGGGGACTGGAGAATCTTCCTCGGTTCTTAGAGAAGTGGTCAGGAAGAACCTTCACCTATACTGGCTCCATGGTGGATTTGTGGTATAGTGAGCAGGCCACCGGTGCCTGGGTTTATGGCAATCCCCAATATGAAGCTCCTAACCGGAATTGGACCTTCGATCTTTCTTTTCTGGATCCCAACAACCTGCCGCCCGGAGTGCCCCAGATAAACACGGTTCTGAAAGTAAGCTGGCTGCAGAGAATAGTCAGCAACTAAAAAAGATTCCTCTTTTGACCTGCCCGCCTCAGGCGGGTCTAGCTGCCCCAAAACGAACAGGGGAGATTTAATTCTCCCCTGTTTATTTTTATTATCACTCTTTCGAGTAGACAGCAGAGGTATGACCCGTGTCTCCACAACAGCTACGTTTTGCATGTTTAGATCTCTTCGTTTCTCTTAGACTTTCTTCCCGCCATATCCTTATATATGAATATCCTTACACAAACATCTAAAATTAGAATATTGCTTATAATAAAGATTAACCTGACGCCAACTTAGAGAATCCAATGCTCTCCCATATACTCCCCGGATACCAAAGCGGATTCTCTCTTTGTTTATGTTTGAACTAAACCTACTTTTCTGTTCAAACCCGATTTCGACCTTCCAATAGTCCGGCTCAGTTTAGTATCAATGAAGTCCATCATGTTTGTGCGGAATGTGGACTTTGATGTGGGACTCGTCCAACAACCTGTTGGATCATTCCCACATTTTTTAATGAAAAAAGAGTCTTGTTCAAAGAGATAACAGCCTGTTCAAACTCACAGCATTAACCTAACCGGTCAAGATACAATATGTTATCTACTTCAATGTAAAATCCTGTTGAATTGGAGAGAAAGTTGCTTAAACCCTGTTCAGAAGGGTGCGAGCTTAGAGAATAGAAATATTGGTCAAAAAAAGGAGGTAGGAAATGAAAAGCTTATATAAGAACCCCTCAAGACTTCAAGCCTGCTCGAGCCATCGAAGAAACGAAAGAGGATTCACCTTAGTGGAGCTTTTAATTGGGCTTCTCATCAGCGGTTTTGTCGTCTCCGCCGCTTTTGGAATTTACCTGACACAACATGAGGGATGGATCATTCAGGACCAGGTCAGCAACATGCAGCAGAACATTCGGGCTGCCATGCACGAATTGGAGACCACAATCAGGATGGCGGGATATGGTCTGCCCGGCGGGTTCCAACCCATCTATGCCCATAATACCAACCCGGATACCATCACCATCCTGTTTCAGAACGAGTTTGGAGTGGAAGCACCCATAGAGCATGACATGCCTCAAACCAGTGCAGAGTTACGCTGTGATGGACACGATATCAGCGGTTTTAAAGAAGACACCTGGGCTTACATCTATGATCCTGCTGCCGACACCGGAGAATTCTTTTACATAACCAACGTCCAGACCAGTTCAAGCCATATCCAGCACAACACCGCGCCGCTTTCCCGGAAATATTCGGCGGGAAGCATGGTGATGTATGTGGATTTTTACAAGTTCTACGTTGATCTCTCGGATAGCAATCATCCGAATCTGATGGTTCAAAAAGCCGGAGAAGCTCCGGTGGTATATGCCGAAGACATTGAGGACCTACAGTTCCAGTATGGTCTGGCTAATGGCGTTTTCGTCGACGTTCCGCCAACTGCTACCGTGGTCAGGGAGGTGGCAATTTCTCTCACCGCTCGTACCGAAAGAACGGATCTCCAGTTTACCGGAGAGTATCGAAAGAGAACGCTGGCTTCCAACGTGAAAGTCAGAAATCTGGGATTGTGATAGTTCCGAACTTAGCCGAACTCAAAATGAACCGGCAAAGGCAAATGATCTAAGTATCGAAAAAACCTCCTCTTTTGACCTGCCCGCCTCAGGCGGGCTTGCCTGCCCCAAAAAACAGGGGAGACTCAAGTCTCCCCTGTTTGCCTTATCTGCCCTGCTGGAACAAACTTTGATATCTTGAAGCTCGATGCTGGTTTTATATTGGCGAAGATCGTATCGAGGCTCGAAGTGCGGATTTCGAAGCTCGATATTAGTTTGGAAGAGCGTAAGCGAGATCCGTTATTCTATGATACAAACGGCTCAACATTCGGTCTCTATTGTTGTTAGCTGTTAGCTGTCTACTGTCTACCGTCCCTTCACTTTTCCCACAACCCTGAAGAACCTTCTTTTTCCCAACCTGACCAGTTTCTCTCCTGCTACCGGGACTTTCAGATTCTCATCATCGATTCTTTTGTTGTCGATATAAAGTCCCCCTTGCTTGATTAACCTCTTTATCTCGCTGGTGGAGTCTGCACAACCGGCTTTAACCAAATAGTGCCCTATCCATATCTCAACCTGATCGTATTCTACGTATTTTAACGGGATGTCCTCCGGAAGCTCCTTTTTCGAGAAAATCCTTTCAAACTCCTCACAGGCTCTATCTGCTTCGTCCTGGTTGTAATACATTCTCACTATCTCTTTCCCTAATCTTTTCTTCCAGATCATGGGATTGGTTTTTCCCTCTTTCAATTCTCTTTTGATCTGGATCAATTCATCCGTCCTTACGTCGGTCACCAACTCGAAGTAGTTGTAGATCTGCTCGTCCGAGATGGACATGATCTTGCCGAAAATCTCCCCCGGGGGTTCTGCTACCCCGATATAGTTGCCCAGGGATTTAGACATCCTCTGTTGTCCATCGGTGCCCACCAAAACCGGCATGGTTAAAATCACTTGAGGCTCTTGTTGGTACACCTCCTGAATCTGTCTGCCCGCCAGAAGGTTGAATTTCTGCTCGGTTGCCCCGATCTCCACATCCGCTCTGATCATGACCGAATCATAAGCCTGCATCAAGGGGTAGAAAAGCTCATGTATGCTTATGGGGATCTGCTCCTTGTATCTTTTGGAGAAATCGTCCCTCTCCAGCATGCGCGCCAGGGTGAAATTCGACGCCAAGCGCATGATCTCCTCGAAGCTCATTTGGCTGAACCATTCTCCGTTATGGTGCACCTCGGTTTTCTTCTCATCCACCACCCTGAAGAACTGTTCCTGATAGGTTTTGGCGTTTCTGCTTATCTCGTCCCGGCTGAGCTGGGGGCGGGTTTCGGAACGCCCGGACGGGTCGCCCACCATGCCGGTAAAGTCTCCAATGATCAAAACCACCTGATGTCCCAACTCCTGAAATCCTCTTAGTTTTCTTAAGCAGACCGTGTGTCCCAGATGAATGTCCGGAGCGGTCGGATCGAAGCCCTGTTTTATTCTCAAAGGTTTATCTTCACCGATGGATTTTTTCAGCTTGAGGATCAACTCCTCTTCCGGAATGATCTCCACCGTTCCTCTTTTGATAACCTTCAGTTGTTCCTCCAGACTCAACATTCGTCCTCCAAGGAAGTTTCCCATTAAAGTGTCAGCATCCTCTCTTAAGATAAATCGACTCAGCTATTATAAAACCACCAAGATGCAAAATCAAGTCTATTTTCTTCAATCCAGCTACCAAACCAACAGAGGCGGTGCTTTCAGGGGTTGAGGAATTTGTCTACCATTGTAACACTAGAGGTCTTTTCTATCTCTGTTTATATTCGCCGGGTTAAGAAAACAAAAGCCCCCACGTATTTCGGGGGCTTTCAGTCATACTGCTTCTCTATTTCTGAAGACTTAAGGATCACAACTATGGGGGATCGGATCGTCCTGTAAAGGTATTTGATAAGGTGGACGACGTCTCCCTCTGATGCTGCCGGAACGAAAGATATCTTCAGCCCACCTTCTGTTGAGTGTCTTGTTTCTTCGATTTGAGGGTTCCGACATTTTCCCGGAACACCTTCCCCAGCCTTTTTATTCCTTCCCTGATCAGATCCGGGTTGGCATTGGAGAAGTTAAGTCGCAGGGCGTTGTCCTTTTCTTCGTGAGGAAAGAAGGGCTTCCCTGGCACATAGGCTACCTTCTGCTCGACCGCCACCGGCAGCAACTCGGTGGCCGAGATGCCTTCGGGCAACTCCACCCACAGGAAGAGCCCGCCCTCCGGCTCGTACCATTTCACACCTTCAGGGAAATGCTCCTTAAGTGCCTGAATCATTACATCCCTTCTTTCGCTGTAAGAGGCTTTGATCTCCTCGATGTGACGATCCAGGTTACCCGCCTTTATGTATTCATACACCACATACTGGGCGAAGGTGTTGGTATGCAAATCAGCACCCTGCTTCAGTCGTTCAAACATGTTGGTGATGCCGGTAGAGACTATGCCCCAACCAATCCTCAAGCCCGGCGACACGATTTTGGAGAAGGTGCCCAATTCTATCACCAGATCCTCACCCATGCTCTGAAGCGAGGGGAGGGGTTCTCCTACGTACCGGAGCTCTCCATAAGGATTATCGTCGACGATCGGAATCTGGTACTTCTCCGCCAGCTTGACCAATTGTTTTCTTCTCTTTAGGCTCATGTTTACCCCGGAGGGATTCTGAAAATCAGCCACCACGTAGATGAACCGGGGATTATGTTTCTTTATCTTCTCCTCTGCCTGCTCGACAATCATTCCGTCCTGGTCCATCTCGACGGTTACGTACTTCGGTCTCATCACATTGAACGCCTGAATTGCCCCGAGATAGGTGGGATTTTCGCATAAGAGGGCATCTCCCTCGTTTAAGAAAACCTTTGCTACTAGATCCAAACCCTGTTGGGAACCTGCCGTGATAAAAAGGTTGTCTATGGTCACGGGCAGCCCTTTCTTGGACAGGCGATCGGCCAGGACCTCACGTAATGGAAGCACCCCCATGGTGAGGCTGTACTGCAGGGATTTTGGTCCATGTGTGTCCAGTACCTTGATGCAGGCTTCTTTCAGCGCCTCGATGGGGAAAAGCTCGGGAGCAGGCAGTCCCCCGGCAAAAGAGATGATGTCGGGTCTCTCCGTTATCTTCAATATCTCGCGGATGGCGGAAGATTTCATCTCCCGCGCTCGGGCTGAAACGGTCCAGTTAAAACTCACTGTATCCTCCTTTGATAGGCAAGAAATCGCTTGTTACTTAACCACTGAGTCTACGTGAAACTTAAGTCTAAAGTTCAAAAAAGTCAAGGATTTTTAGGATAGACTATGTCCGTCAACCGCCGCTTTTCAAGGAAAGGAATTGAGGTTGAAGAAAATATCGTGGGGGTCGAGTGACTTTTTTATGCAGAAACTTACCTCAGTTTTGAAGTCGCTTTGATCTTGCTTCTTGCTTCTTCTGAGATGATCGGGTAGGAAGGAAGGATATTCTTTTCTTTTTCTTGCCGGAACCAATCTAAGACTTATCTCGCAGATAAAACCTAAAGTTCCCCAGGAACCGACAAAGAGGCGGGGAAGGTCGTATCCGGTTACCGACTTGAACGTTCTTGCTCCCACGCTAAGGATTTGCCCTTCGGGATCGATCACCTCCACTGCCAGAATATATTCCCTGGTTTGAATGCTCCTATCCCCGGATTTGCCCTTAAGGTTGGTCGCTACCGCCCCTCCCATCGTCCCCGCAGAATCGCCATCTGTTAGCGGGTAAAACAAGTTGAACGATTCGAGGTGACGGTTCAACTCCTTGAGAGGAAAACCGGCTTGAAGAATCACGTACAGATCCTCGGGAACCACCTTGACCACTTTGTTTAACTTATCAGACTTCATAATGACCAGATTATCGGTGGTCAATTTTGACGGTTCAACGATCGAGCCAGAGCCTGAAGGCAAGATCTTGAACTTCTTCTGATTGGCTAACTTAACGATCTCGGATACAGTTGAGCTATTCTCCGGTGAGATGAAGACTCTGTCGGACTTAACCGTGAGGTTCTCTTTTCCGACTATCTTCTCCAACTGATCTCTTGGTATGGTGTTTGGCACGTTCCAGCCTGCCTTATTTTGGGAATTCAAAACCACT
>CAYOSZ010000086.1:0-6740 GCA_964406715.1 uncultured Ignavibacteria bacterium
TACCCAAGAGAACACCAGCACCTTACTTAAGAAAGGTGCTGGTGTTTGTTGAAAATCACCCCCCTCAAAAACTTGATTAATATTCTTTTTTTATCTCCCCTTCATTAGATGGTATGCACGGGATGCCACTCTTCGGGTTGCTCAACTCTTTGTGAGACCTCTTTTTTTCTCTTCCTGGCTTTGCTCTTTTCCTTTCTGTCTCCATAATAGTGATAATAATAGTAGTAGTGATAAGAGCCGTAGGCGCTTTTTGCTTCTATTTTATTCAGAACGGCTCCCATCACCTTAGCCTCCACGTTTTCCAGAAGAGTTTTGGCTCTGGCCAGCCCTTGTTGAGAGGTTTGTCCGGCACTGGCCACCAGAACCACCCCATCCAGAAGAAGCGACAGGACCACCGCATCGGTGACCGCGATCACCGGTGGGGTGTCGAAGAGTATGATTTGATACTTGTCCCTTAACTGGGCGACGAATTCCTTCATCTTATCCGAGGCCAAAAGCTCAGAGGGGTTGGGGGGTATCACTCCGCAGGTGATCAGGTCCAGATTCTCCAGGGGGGTTTTCCTTATGATTCCCTCCATAGGAACTTTCCCCGCCAGGTAGTTGATCACCCCCGGTTCCTTATTTACTCCGAAGATGGAATGCAGGATAGGCCTGCGAAAATCGGTATCCAAAAGTACGGTCCTGGTTCCCATCTGGGAAAAGGTGATGGCCAGATTTGCCACCGTGGTCGATTTTCCTTCTCCCGGTCCCGCGCTGGTAATCAGTATGGTCTGAGAGGGACTGTCCAGATTGGAAAACTGAATGTTGGTCCTCAAGGTTCTGTATGCCTCCGATACCGGAGATTTGGGTGCGGAATGGGACAGCAGTTGGGATGCCACCTTAGGAGCTTCTCCTCTCATGCCGGTTTCCCTCTTGGTATGTCCCCTCTTTTTCTGCGCCTCTTTGATTTTAGGTATGTGTCCCAAAACGGGCAGACCCACAGCTTCCACATCCTCAATGCTTTTAAGCGAGCTGTCCAGAGATTCCAGCAGAACCGCCATACCTCCCCCCAGAATCAGTCCCAGGAAAGCCCCTAACAGGACGTTCAATTTCTTTTTGGGAGAGATGGGGAATTGGGGAGGAACGGCTTTATCGATTATTCTCACGTTTCCTATCTGACCCGCCTCCTTGATGCGGGCTTCCTCGTGTTTCTCCTTAAGCATCAGATAGATGTTCTCGCCCACCTTGGTTGACCTCTCCAGTCGAGCCAGCTTCAAGCTCTTCTCCGGAAGCATGTTCATCTTGGCGGTATATCGGTTAACGATGGTCTGCAGGCCGTCTGCCTTAGAGGAAAGCGACTGTATCTCGATGTCCAGGCTGAGTATGTCTCCCAAAAGGTCCTGAGAGTACGCCAGCGGGTCTTTCAAGGTCAAATTACGTGAAACCAGCTGTTTGGTCTCGGAGATCAATTTGTTTTTGGTCTCATTTATTCTATTTAAAATCTGCTGCAGCTTGGGATGCGTCTCCTCCACTCCCTGGGATACGTATTCGGCTCGCATGGCTTCCAGATTCGCCATCTCATTCCTCAGATTTTGAATCACCGGGGTGGAGATTTGAGTGATCTCTTCCAAAAGGTTCCCCTTCCTCTCATCCAGCTGTGTTTTCATATAAGCCAGCCGTCTCTGGTTGGATTCCAACTCGATTTTTGCTTCGTTTAACAGTGATTCGAATTCAGCCAGCTGCTTGACCAATTCCTTGGTCTCATCCGGAAGGGCGGAGACCGATTCGGTCTCCATATAGTTTTTCTGTTCCTCCTCAGCCAAAAGCAGGCTGTCCCGGACGATCTGTAGTTGATTCTGCAGAAACTGTCGCACCTCGGAGATCTCCCCTCGGCTCATCTGAAGGCTCTTTTTGTGATACTCCGAGGCGACGGTGTTGGCCAGAAACGCCGCCATGCGTGGATCTTGTGCGGTCATCTTGATCTCGATTATGTCCGTATCCCGGATGGGAGTGACGCTCAAGTTCTCTTGTATCACCCGGATCATCTGATCCTTGGAAGGGATTAACTTCCGGTGAGTCATGACCATATCCTGGAAGGACTTTTGAAGAGGTGACTCCAAAACCGCTTCCACCACCGCCTCCGCCAGAGTACGGCTTTTGATTATCTCCACCTGGTTTCTGATCTTGCTGTCCGATTTCATCATGGTAGACATGGTGAAGATGTAATCCTCCATGCCCCCTTCCTTTTCTATCATCACGGTGGTGCATGCCTGAAAGATCGGCCTCATCAGAAACGAAAAAGTCGCCGCCGATCCGGTCAAACACACAAAGATAAGAAAGATGAGCCATTTTCTTCTTATCAATATTCGCAGATAATCATGCGGGGTGATTTGCTTTTGTTCTGCTTTGGGCACTGTCTTCTCCTTTTCTTTGGTGGTTATTTAATCTGTCATGAGAATCACCACGCTGGTGATCACCGCTACGTTGTAGATTATCCCCAGAAACTTGCCGAATGAAGCTTTGGACTTGGGGACGATGACCGTGTCTCCGGGTTTTATCTCCGGCAAAGTCTCTATTTCCCCTTTCTTCAGGCAACGGCTCACATTGATCACCACGTTCTGCTTGTCACCGTCGAAGTTTCGAACCAGCCTGACCTTCGATAATTTTGCCCCCTCTGTGGGTCCACCGGCGGCAGAGAGGACGCTGAGTAAATTCGTTCCATCCGGAACGTACTGAGATCCGGGTTTCTGCACCGCCCCCCACACGTTAACCTTCATCATCAGCTTGCTCTCCGCTCCTCTCTCCAGATAGTACTGAGAGGCGGTCTCCATTTCCTGGTTAAAGGAGTCGTCCGGGCTTTGGGCTCGAGAGATTCCCCCTCCCCCAATGAGCAAAAGATATGCGACGAATCCAATTGAAAGCATGCTTCTTGCCATTCTCATCCGATACCTCCCTGTCTTGGATCTTTGAACTTGAACACGGTTTTAAGGATCAACCGATCCCCATTCGTACCGTCTCGTTTTTCATGTCCGCTTCCTCGTCGTTTTCAAATAGCTGCTTTCCTTTCAGTATCCTATAGGGGTTGTGTATAAACAGCCGTTCTGCTTTTACTTTACCCACCAATCCGGATACCCTCTGGAAAGCCTGAGGCAACACATCTACAGAGCAAGAGGAGGGATCGTGGGCGTCGCTTGCTATCACGTGAACCAGATTCTGCTTCAACATACATTCCGCTATCTTCCGGCAAGTTTTACCAAAATAACCCAAAACGCTTCCGGCATTGATCTGCATCCCCGCTCCCAGGCGAATTAAGTTTTCGATGTCTTTCAGTTGATCCTTTTGGTGGACGCTTCTCTCCGGGTGAGCGATAACCGGGATTATGCCTTCTAACTTTAAACTGAAAATTAACTGATCCAGGCTTAAGGGGAGTTGTTTTAAAGGAAGTTCCATAAGCACATATTTATCGGTCTGATTCAAGCTAAAGAAGTTAAATTTCCTAAGAGAGCCCATTTCCCTCCTCACGTAGATTTCCGACCCCAGAGTCAGCTCAATGTCCAGATCTTTCTCGCAAATAAACGAGTGAAGTAGTTTAAAGGTGCGGTTTATCTCTTTCTCAAAGTCAGGGGTAACGCCATAGAGTACGTGAGGGGTGGCACAGATGACCTTAATGCCGGAATCAATTGCCTGTCTGATCATCCGAACGGAATCATCCAAAGTCTTGGCACCGTCGTCTAATCCGGGCAATATGTGGGTGTGAATGTCTATCATTGAAATGTCGTTTGGCAACCGGTATACTGGAAAAAAGGGCAGAGAAAGATCTAGAATCTCCCTTTCTGTTTCGATTCAATCTGATTGAAGCGGAACCCCAATTCGCTTATTGGGAACCATGGAATGCATGAACTCCGATTTCATCTGCACGTTTCATTTTATGCGCAACTAACTACGGGGACGTTTAAAATCTGTGGGGACGTTCGTTAGTTTATATCGGCAGAAACAGGATAAATTTTACAGCAGGTGGAGCACTTTTTGGAGAAAAGGAGATGTCTTGGGGCAATTCAAAGAATCGAAAGAATGTATAGAAGGTATGAACCATTCTCTCCTTTGATGAAGGTGATATGGAGGATTTGATATCGAGCCCGGCCCGGTTATCTGTCCTTGCCAGATGAGACCAATATGGGTGAGGGCAGATGGGTGTATAATAAGATGGTGAAAGGTGAGGCTCGAATCAAACCGCGGGGACAAGCGGTGCATAGGGGACGGCGTTAAGATCGAGATCGGATTTTTCACCCCGGGATAGACGAAAATCCCCGGCTGATGCAATCATGGCGGCATTGTCCGTGCACAGAATCGGAGAGGGAAAAAATACTTCCAGCTTTTGTTTTTTGGCCTCCTGCCGGAGTTTATCCCGAAGGCGGCTGTTTCTGGCCACTCCTCCGGCGAGTGCGATCTTCTGAGTGTTTTTTTTCAGACAGGCTTTGATTCCCTTTTCAACCAGAACGTCCACCACCGCCTCCTGAAAACTGGCGGCGATGTCGATTCTCTGATTCTCCAGCTCCTCCTCGGACAACCCGGAAACGTATAAAGCCACCGCCGTCTTCAGTCCGCTGAAGGAGAAATCGAAACTGCCCTTCTCCAGGTGAGCCCGGGGGAATCTGAAAAAATCGAATTTGCCCTCCTTTGAGACTTTGTCGATGGCAGGTCCTCCGGGATATTCCAGTTGCAAAAGCTTTGCCACCTTGTCGAACGCCTCCCCCGCCGTATCGTCCCGGGTTTGTCCCAAAAGCTCATATCGACCCTTCCGGGAGACATAGACCAAATTGGAATGACCTCCCGAGATCACCAGACAGACAAAAGGAGGGGAGAGCTTTGGATGCTCCAAAAAGTCGGCAAAGATGTGTCCCTCTATATGATTTATACCGATTAAAGGAACGTTAAGGGAGTAGGAGATGGCTTTGGCAAAAGATAATCCGATTAAAAGTGAACCGACCAGTCCCGGCCCGAAGGTGACCGCCACCCCCTCTATCCTGGTTAAGGGAATATTGGCTTCATCCAACGCCGCCTGGATAACCGGAACCAGGGTTCGGATGTGTTCCCGGGAGGCCAGCTCCGGAACCACGCCACCGTATTTTTGGTGTACCATCTGCGAATAGACCACGTTGGACAAAATCTCTTTGCCGTCTGCAACCACGCTGGCAGTGGTCTCATCACAGGATGTCTCTATGCCCAGGATCAACATATTCTTCTCATTGTCATCTCTTTACTTAAGGATCAACATCACGGAATCTCGCCCCGTCGGTAGTAAATTCATGTCGGAGCAAAGAGAATGTCGATCCTTGCGATTCATTCATTCCTCCGGCTGATTTAGCATAATTCGGAGCCCGCCTGGGTAAGCCGGTTGACCAAGAATGCAGGACCTTCACCTTCAACTCTGTGTCGCCGTTTTTCCCTTAGGATGGTTAAAAAGATTTTGCAACTTCGGATGTTCGATTTTCGAGCCCATATGCAGCCCCATGAATGGAGCCACTGAAGCGAGAATTATCGGATTTTATGGTGAATACAGCCGCCAGCCGAGAGGTCTTTCCCAGAATTCGGTAAAAGCAGGTCTACTCCACGTATAACTCGACTGAGTCGGGTTCTACGCCTTTCAGATTGACTTTTGTCGGTAATTTGACCTGAAGGGGAAGTTTAATTTTCTCCTTTCTCTTGGCTTTGGCACAGTCGGCGGTTACCCTTATCTCGTCGGGGTTTATCTCCCCTAAGGTGCTCTGGGCGCCTGAGATTATCACATCTATGCTGTCTGGCTGGAGCAGGTATTCTCTGCGCTGGGAGATATTGATCAACTCCACTGCCAGTTTCGAGATTCTCCTCTCTGTGGTTTTTTCAACATTTTGCGAGAAATTTATCCTCTGGGTGGAAAGACCCAGATTATAACCTTCGGGCAATACCAGTTCGATCTGCTCGGAGATGGGCGCCCGGGCATTCTCTATCACCTTTTCCTGGGTGAGAATTCCTTTAAGCCCCTTCACCCACATCCTAGGTCCTGAAATCATCACTTCCGTAGGATTGTAGTGCAACTCACCCACCAACTCGGATCCCTCCGCTGGAATTATTTTGACATTCGGTTGAACTTTCAGCTCTTTTTCCATATAATAATCCAGCCAGATCTTCAAGTTCTCCGAAGGAAGGATGTCCACCACCCTGAGTTCTAATCCTTCCGGAATGGGTATCTGTTCAAACTTCAACGTACAGTTTGTCTCCCCCCGGGTGAATTCCTGGGCATCTATCTGAAGTGTTTTTTCCTCCGTCAGGAGGAGTTTTAGAAGTTCCTTTCCCTTCCCCTGGATCTTCACGTCAATATGATCGGGTATCTCTTCCGCTAAGATCAGGCGCTCGGGAAATTGTGATATTTCCAAAGGAAAGGAATTTACGTATTCATACACCTTATCGGTGGCGACATGAAACCACAGAAAGAATGCCATGAAGAGGGCTGCCAGCTTGAACCAGAAGCTCTGGAATATAATCCGCCACATGTTGTGCCTTACATTGAGATAGGGCAGGACGAAGCGCAGATGCTTTTTGCCCTGTTTTTTAAAGAGTCAGGTTAAAGATTCTTATTTTTCGGAAAAGCCGATAGGCTTACCAAAGCTTATCTCCCCATTGTCTATGCGAATGGAGAAACCGCATTGGGGATTGGAGCATACCCAAGCTTTGTAGGTGATGGCGGCACCATCTCGGCCGTAATCTGAAAGGGGCAGAAGCAC
>CAYOSZ010000086.1:6750-8252 GCA_964406715.1 uncultured Ignavibacteria bacterium
CTTTTATTAAATTGTGTTGGGCATTTGCCAGCTCAACTACCGCCTTCAGAAGGTCATTTACCGGCGTCATTCCCACCTCGTGGAAATGCTTGGCCGTTTCCCGGTGAGAGACCAGTGCCTCCACCGCACTTTTTGCAATCAGGAAAAGCTTTGTCCATACCTTCCGCACCTCCTCCCTGAAAATGCCTCACTTCCTTATTCACTGCGCTTCGTCCTTCACCGTCTTAAATAATGAAAAACGGAGCCTGTGTCAAGAAAAGAATCAAAAGGTCAAATCACCCAACCTTAAAATCGCCCCTTGCTTCAGAAATACGATATTACACAAGATCAATGATGCCACCTTCATCTACGGCTTCTCATTGACCGCTTCTGCAGGAGAAGGCCGTTGACGGTTGATAAATTTACCCGGAGGTTAAAAGTGGACAAATCCCCTTATGTTTAGATCTTTCAATTTCCCCGCTTTCTGAACGAGTTTGACTCCCCGGCTTTTATCCACCATTTCACCGATAATCGTGACGTCCACCTTCGATTTGATTTTCTCGATTCTTCCTCTATCTTTTCCGGCGACGGTGAATAACAGCTCGTACTCCTCACCCGAGGAGAGCGCCCAGATTAAGGGATTTTCGTTGAAAACAGGGGCAAGCCTTAAGCACCGGGATGATATGGGAATATTTTCCTCATAGATTAAAGCCCCCAGCTGACTTCTTTCCGTCAGATGAAAAAGTTCCGAAGAGAGCCCGTCGCTTATGTCAATCATGGAGTTTATTTTGAGATTTTTCACCAGATATCGAGCCTCTTTGATGCGGGGGTCAGGCTTTAAGTGTTTCCGGGTTAAAGATGGTTTACCCCGTCCATATTTTTTCAGATATTGCAAGCCTGCATGTGCCTCTCCCAGCTTTCCGGTAACGCAGATTAGATCTCCTTTCTTAGCCCCGCTCCTGGTTACCAGATTTTTCCTCTCCACCTCACCCAAAAGGGCAATGGAGATGAAAATATCCCGGGGCACCAGGGTGGTGTCCCCTCCGATTATTTTGCAATCATATCTTTGGGCGATCCGGGATGCTCCCTCATAAACTGAGAGCACGTCCTCAACCCGCATGGATTTGGTCAAGCCGATGGTCACCAGGGCATAGGTGGGCAATCCTCCCATAGCGGCGATATCGCTTAAGTTTGCCACCATGGCTTTCCAGCCGATTTCTTCGTACGAGAAATACTTCAAATCGAAATGAATCTTCTCGATTAAAGTGTCGGTGGTGAAGACACAAAACCGGACCGGAGATGACTTAATCACTGCCGCATCGTCGCCGATGTTGACTATCACTCGTTTGTCTTTTGAGAGGATTTTTCTCTGGATTAAATCGATTAAGCTAAATTCACCGATTTGATCTATTTTCATCCTTGTTTCCTTTTCTGTTCGTCACGACTCCCACATTGGCAACGAACAAGAAGTCAGTTAACAACAAGGGGAAAAGGGAGGTGATGACAGCGACAGGACACGCAGA
>CAYOSZ010000087.1:0-8249 GCA_964406715.1 uncultured Ignavibacteria bacterium
AAGGCCGAACCTCAAGGTAAGAGATTCGGCTTGTGGTGAGAGTAATCGAACCGCCAGGTCACTGATAGGTGAATATGAATAGCTGTAGGTCGGATATGTCCGCAGGACTATCCGACATTGCTATTACAACTACTTTCGAGCTCCCGTCAAACGGGCAAGAAAAAGGCCGAACCTCAAGGTAAGAGATTCGGCTTGTGGTGAGAGTAATCGAACCGCCGGGTCACTGATAGGTGAATATGAATATTTACGGACAGCCGGGCGGGGGACCACCTCTATATAGATATCCAACCAAGTACACTATATCGCCGACGTTGATTATACCATCACTATTGCAATCTCCGACCCATAGAGGATCTGGGGCAGGACCACCTCTGTACAGATAGCTAACCAGATAAACTATGTCCCCCACGTTTATGATACCGTCTCCGTTGGCGTCACCGCGGACGGCAGCAGACTCGGTAATGGAAAGCAGCGTGTCCACCGGAAGGCTGGTCAGCTTCTGCACGGTTCCGGAGGGCCAACTGATTATCAGACTGTCTACTGAAGTCAAAGACCCCAAGCCAAACTCAGCCGTTAAAGAGTTCTGCGACAAATAACCCGATCCTCCCGAGATCTCTCGTATCTGGGACAGGGTACCGGAATGAGCGCTAACCCTTGCACCTATCGCCGATTTGTTGGAGACGACTCCTACCAAATTGACATGCAGCCAGTGCATGGTAGAACCCTTCTGGTTTAAGAATAGACTATTGGGACCTTGGAAGTTGGCTACATAAAGATCGAGATCACCGTCGTTATCAAAGTCTCCCAAGCCTGATCCGCCGAACATTCCCGAATCTGCTAAGGCTCCGGAAGTTGCATCAACAAAGGCCCCACCACCATCGTTACGTAAAAGCCTATTTGGACCCAAAGTTGCACCATCACCTTTCGCCAAGAACAAATCCAGGTCGCCGTCATTGTCGTAGTCTCCCCAGGCCACACCTTTCGTGTTTCCAACATCCGCTAATGGTCCACTGGTAACATCCACAAAGCTCCCCCCGCCATCATTGCGCAGAAGCTTATTCCCGGTGTATTGGTTGGCGAAGTAGAGATCCAGATCTCCGTCATTATCATAATCCCCCCAATCCACACCTTTACCCTTTTGTGCATCCCCCAAAGGTCCGCTGGTTACATTCACAAAGGTCAGTCCGCCGTCGTTTCGGAGAAGCTTGTTGGCATTGTTCCAGTTCACGATATAGATGTCTAAGTCGCCGTCATTGTCATAATCCCCACAAGCTGCAGTCCAACTATTTCCCGTATCTCCCAAAGGACCACTTGTGGCATCGACAAAGGTTCCGCCCCCATCGTTTCGGAAAAGCTTGTTGGCGGCAGCATCGTTAGTCAAATAAAGGTCGAGATCGCCGTCGTTATCGAAATCGCCCCAGGCGACAGCCATACCGCATCCCGCGTCCCCCAAGGGTCCGCTGGTTGCGTCGACGAAATTCCCCCCGCCGTCGTTTCGGAAAAGCTTGTTGGCAGTTCCGCAGTTGGACAAATACAGGTCCGGATCGCCATCATTATCATAGTCTCCCCAAGCCACGCCCGAGCCGCCGTCTGCATCCCCCATAGGTCCGCTGGTGGCGTCAACAAAAACTCCACTTCCCTCATTCCGGAAAAGTTCGTTGGGATACCAACTATGCGTCAGATAAACATCCAGGTCGCCGTCGCCATCATAATCGCCCCAAGCAAGGCCCGCGCTGTAGTTTGTGTTCTCACCCAGGGGAGGATAAGTCAGATCAACCCACTCGGCGTTAAATGCAGTGAACGCAGCCTGCAGGTCTGGTCTGGGACCGATCTTCCCTGTCCCAGGCGAGACTTGAGGAGTGCCCGTGTTTATCAAAACGGTTCTTAGATAGTGTGGTGAGGGAGGAGTTGATGAGATATTCGACTTCCAATAACCCACGCAGCAGACCACCGCGCCCGCTACAACCGGAGAAGCACTCGAGGTCCCAGCGAAGTCTCTCCTGTACCAATAGTTGAACCCTTCAGCATTGTAAAGATCACCGTATCCTGTGGTGGTCACATTTTCACCCCAGCCTTGAAGGTCAAAACGAGAGCCATAGCTGGAGAAGGAGATTCTCTGGAGGTCTCCTTCAGGGTAGGTGCCACCAGAGTACGCACCACCCGCACCCACAACTATCGCCCCGGAGTTCCCATACCAGGTCAGGTAATCGGTATTTTGGTAGCCGTTCCCGCCGGCTTCCACGACATTGATCCCGTTGGCCACGGCATTCTCGATCGCCGCATAAACTCCGTTGTATGACTGGGGATTAGGAGAATAGTCCAGCCACCACTCGATGGGAATGTAGTCCGTGCCACCGTAAGTGTATGGCCATTGCTGTTCCAAAAGAATCACATCACCTGGGGAAAGAGCGGCAATCGCATACCCCATTGCCCCAGGGACATTCCAACTGGTAGCATTTGGATAGATCGTGCCACAGGTTTTCAAAGACGCCCCATAACAAATACCTATAGTCCCCCAACCATTGTTATCTGAAACCAGCTCGCCAATGACGGCAGTACCGTGGCAAGTGTCTGGAGGGGGAGGTGGAAGTGGATAGAAAATTGGGTTCGGGTTGATTTGGGATCCTAAAGCCTTGGTGAGATCGGCGTGGTTGTAATTCCAACCATACTCCAGATCACATACGGTCACGCCGGTTCCGTCCCCCCCGGTCTGGGTCCAGGCATAATCGGCATCGATGCCTGTGGGAGTGGAGCTTGCCGAGCGCAAATAGCCTTGACAGGTGTCACCGGTGCAGGAAGCATAATCGGGAGGTGTGGGAAGAGGCGCAGGCTTTGGCACAGGTCGGGCAAGTATGATCCCGGGAAGTGCCTCCAGCTCCCGGCTTATTGCCCAGACATCCAATCCCTTGGGAATACGCAGGCGATAGATGTTGTTCAAGTTGTAAACCGGCTTACCGGTATTTGCTTCTCCCCGAGACTGAATCTCGTCCAGCCTCTCCTCCGGAACATCACAGATGCGATACCACTCGAACCAGGCAAGTCTCTGAACCGCCCCATCCACCCCTGCCAGAGCGTTGGTTTCAAAATCGAGCAATGTTCCGTTCCGAAGTCGCACCCTGGAATCCCGTGCAAACATGATCTCTATCAGGTCATCTTCGCTGGCGTAAGGCTGGTCGGTCGGGTTTTGCATCAAAGGTCCAGAGTCCAGATTGGTTCTGATATCAACCTGTGCCAGACCAGATGGCACGCCCAATAAAAGGACTATGATCCCCGTCAAAATTGTGTATTTTAGGATTCGCATAAGAATCTTCCTTTGTTTGATTTGATTTAGTAAGGAAATGCCATGTGGGCAATTGCCCTCTCTTGATAGTTTAAATATCGTCTGAAGTCCTTTTCTGATTTACTGAAAATATCAAAAGGCCAAGATTCTTTTATCTGGTTTTTTTCAAGTTGCTTCGAATAGTCCCTCCGCTGTTTGAGTGGGGATTGAACTCCTGCCCTAATATGAGGCTCAAGGAGTCGATCATCCCCACCATCCTGTTACCAAATCCCCCAGGGATAATAATCCCTGTACACACAGTAGGTGCCCGAAGGCGAGGAAACAAGATCGACGGTGAATTCAAGTATCTCTTCACCCTCCAGCAGATACATCCCATAAACTTTTACAACCGGGCGGGGGACCACCCCTATACAGATAACTTACCAAGTAGACAATATCACCCACATTGATTATGTCATCACAGTTAGCATCTCCGGTCCATAGGGGATCAGGGGCAGGACCGTTTCTATACAGATAGCTAACCAGATAAACCACGTCCCCTACATCTACGATTCCGTCTCCATTGGCATCTCCACGGGCAACCCCACTGCTGAAATACCCCACCACTATACTTCGAGGATACTCTCCTACCGGGTAGTCTTGACGGTTACCAAAACTGCCATCTCCATAACCGAAAAGAATACTCATATCATCATCGGTACGGTTTGTCACAGCCAAGTCAAGCACATTATCCCCATCTAGATCCCCTACAGCTAAGCCTTCAGGATCCTCCCCCACTGGGTAGGCTACCGGATCGCCAAAGTCGCCCTTCCCGTTACCCAGAAGAATGTTCACTTCGTCATAATACAGATCCACCACGGCGAGATCGATTGAATCATCCTCGTTGAAGTCCCCTGCGCTTATGCTTATATTCCACCATCCCACTGATTCATCTTGGCGATTGTCAAAACCACCTGTTCCATTATTGAAGAAAACACTCACCATACCATAACAATTTATTGCCACTGCCAAATCTAGCCTATCATCTCCATTGAAATCAGCTGCTGCTATGTCACTGGGACTATCTAAGGATGATTGAGTCCACACTGCGTAGTCCTGGCGATCGTCAAAACCACCAGCTCCATCGTTCAGTAGAACGCTGATATCGTGGTCTTCACTGTTTATCACCGCTAGGTCGAGCAGATTATCCTCATTGAGCTTCGCCGCGATTATCACCGGTAGGATGCTGGCGTATAACGTTAGCCCCACCGGATAGTCTCCAGCATGAACAAGGCCACCAATCCCATCACCCAGGAGAACGCTTACTGTGCAACCACTATCCGAACAGGTTGTCACTGCTACATCGAGCAGATCATCTCCGTCGAAATCTCCCGAAGCTATACCACCAACGTAACCGTGCACGGGAAAAACCAGAGGAGTACCAAAACCACCCTGGCTATCACCCAAAAGAACAGACACGCCCGCATTGTACCTATCTGTCAATGCTAGATCGAGGTGATTATCCTCATTGAAATCACCAGTAGCTAGATCAAGAGGACAACCACCTACGTAGTAGTCGTGGCGATCGCTAAAACCACCTTCTTCATCGTTCAGAAAAACGCTCACCTTAAACTCATAACAGTTGTCGACAACTAAGTCAAGAAAATCAGTTTTAGTAAGTTCGCTCTGATAGTTTATCTTACGCTGTACTTCACCCAATGAAGCTTGTGGCAGAATAATAAATATGGCGCCGACTATCACAAGAAACGTGAAAATAATTCTCATATTTTACCTCCTTCGAGTTGAGTGTGATATCTGTGGATCACACATTTTTTGATTTTCCTCACTGAGAACCACCCGATAGATTGCCTTCTGGCTCCTGTTGGGGCAGGGATTGATCCCCTGTCTTGAGTAAATAGCTCAAGGAACCAATCACACCTGCAATCCTGTTACCAGATCCCCCAGGGATAATGATCCCTGTCCACACAGTAGGTACCCGAAGGCGAAGAAGCAAGATCAACGGTGAATTCAAGTATATCTGCGCCCAGCAGATACATCCCGTAAACCTTTATCGTATATTCTCCGGGCGGCAGGTTGCTGATCTGGTAATCCACGTCGAAAAGGCAAATACAGTCGCATCCACCCCCCTCCAGGAACTCGTCCTCCACTATGGTGATGACGTTATCCTCGATGGTTATATCGGCAAAAAGCTCGTCCGGACAGCAGTTGAATCCGGTATTTATGTGCTTGAGCAGAAGAACGCCTTGCCCATCATACTGGTATTCCATGCAATCCTGATCCGGGGGAATGCTGTCTGAGGAACTCCCCTTGAGGAATTCTTTGCAACCCTCATAGCCGGTCAAATCTCCCATGGGTGAGCCCGGCGGATCGCCGCCCCGGTACAGATAGTTGATCAGATAGATCACGTCCGCCACGTTCACGATTTCATCGCTGTTGGCGTCTCCCGCCTCCAGGGGAATGGGGGGATCGCCGGCTCGGTAAAGATAATTCACCAGGTACACCACGTCGGCGATGTCGACAACCCAGTCTCCGTTGGCATCGCCGTAAAGAAAGCCGCCTGTGGTCACGGTTATTTCAGCAGAATAGGTTATTTTGTTAAATGCGGTCACAACCAGATCCAGGGGGCTTCCGGGAGTTATGGGCTGGTCAAACTCGATGGTGGTATGACCGGTAGCATCGGTGTATCCATATCCAAGCAGCTCGTAAGCCCTGGAGATGCCACACAACGCACCCTCCAATCCGACAACCGTAACCTCAAAGGACGATGATCCGGCAGCAATTCCAGAGGCATGCTCCACCGTCATGGCTTCTGGTGTATCCGTGCGCACCTGCAAGGAGACGTCTCCGAAGATATGATAGGATTTGAAAGTCCTCTCGCCTCTTTCGCCGTACAGGTCTATTGAAAAGCAGGCTCCGTTATACATCAAGCCGCCGAAGGTATTCATCTCGTCGTTGGTCAAAAGCTCCACCATCTCATGCTGCGCTGCCTGGGGTGAGGCATAATCCAAATCGACCGAAGAGGCATATACCGCAATGGCACCGATGGGGGCACCGGTAACGCTGTTTGTAGCTCTCAACCAGGCTTCGGAAAATGCCTCATCGATCTGGAAATTGCCCAGATATGGCGCTCCGATGGTCATAAAGGGCAACATGTAATCGTTGGTAAGAAGATAGATGCTGTCCGTTGTGAAAATGTCTCCGGCAGTGGGCGTACCTGGTGGAATCTGGAATGAGGCTTCACAATCCGCATGCCCCTCCACAATGACTATACCTTTCCCCTCGTTTATGGCATTCATATACTCCGGCACCGGAACGGGAACTATGCCGAAGGGAGGCTCCCCCCACTCATACAGTTGATCGATTTGGGTATATGTATAACCTAATAGCATTAGACGTAATACTTCCACCAAATCCCTGTCTCTTAAACCCATATAGCCATGAGTCTCTCCCCAGGCAGAGCCAACACACGTTCCCTTATGCAGCCAGTCCCCGCCTGAAATATCCCGCTCATAATGGACGGTCCTTTCAACCTGGGTTTCAAGCTCAGTTATGGTCTCTGCCGAGAATCTGCCCACGAAAATATCGGGATAGCTGTCGTCTCCCTCCAACAGCGAATATGATGCATCCGAAGTTGCCAGCCCGTCACAGAAATCTCTCTCAATCATGAAGGTAGGAATCTGCGGTTCGTCTCCCACCAACTGTACGAACGTCAAACCATCTCCTGCATCATATTCGGTCTGTATAAAGCTCTTAATGTCGTCCGCGGTTGTGCCAATAGTCGCGACATCGTAAAGGTCCGTCGGGATGCCCTTTTGATTTTTCCAGTAAACATAAGACCGTATCGCATTCATCAAATCACCATGACAGATGATGATCATCCTTCCGTGCTCATTTACGGCATCATAGCTTTTAGCTCCATAATTTAGAAAATGATTTCTGTAGACCTCGGTAAAATACCGATTGTGTTTCCTGTCATTGCGGAGTTTAACGTTTTCGTCATCCACTCCCACGTTTCTCACCTGTAAGACCAGGTGAGTATAAACCCGCAAGGTTTGAGTTTGAGGATTATACGCAAAGGGATACACACTAACCGTAATTCCGCGGAAGTCTCTTAGGATATAGGGTAAACCAAGCTCGGCCAAATTTCGCGGATAGAACTCATCTAAGTTGTATACTTCTGAGAATTCATAAGGAACATCATCCGGGCTGACATTGCGCGAAATAAATCCTTTCGAAGGTGCCACCGGCATCTGATACTCAACGAATCTGCTTTCGGTGACCGAAACTTCCATTCTGGCATTGTCGGGAATGATCAAGCTGCGACAAATTTTGGGAAGATCGGGCATGCCTTTGACCATGATACTTGACTCTCCTCCCAGCACCACACGGTAATATTCTTTATCACCAATCTGCACTTTGTCCCAAATGAAATCTCCAACCTCATAACCGATTCCGGCAACGTGCTCATCGCTCTCCATCAGATCCACTTTAACACCGGTATTGAATTGCAACGCCTTGCCTTCCGCCTTCCCATCCGCCACCCTGGAAGGCAAAACCTCGGGCTGATTTCCCGCAGAAGCAATCCCGGCAGGGACAAACAACAACAGCGCACAGATCAAAACACCCGCTATTTTCATTTTCCTACCTCCCACCGAAAAGTTGGTTTGTTTGATTATTTATTTGTTTTTTTAATTTACCCGTCAACAGTCCTTCTGATAACGAAGAAAATAAAAAGAGAAAATTCCGCTACCATTATCTTCTCTTTTTTCGTCATGGTAGCCGGTAAAACGTAACCCCTATTTTCATTGACTATTTACAAATTAAGCTCTTTTTTACTTTTTGTCAAGGCAAAAACGCTGATTTATTTTACAAAAAAAGCCGGCAGAAAATAATCTGCCGGCTTTAGGATATATCAAATGGGCCCAGCAGGACTCGAACCTGCGACCCACTGATTATGAGTCAGTTGCTC
>CAYOSZ010000088.1:0-8225 GCA_964406715.1 uncultured Ignavibacteria bacterium
TAGTTTGCTGTCCATGGTCTTCATCCCCGCCGTCACTTCTTACCACACCCCCCTTCTCCCTACTTCTCCATAACTTGGGAAAGGTCTTTGGGAGTGCACAAGCTTGCTTGTGCTTCTTAAAACACCGTTAATCTCCCATTGGTAAAAAACACCAACAAGGAGCCGACCGATTTAATCGTACTTGAGTAAGGTAAAAAGATCGTACTCTTTTATCTTGTCTCTGCCATTTAAAAATCTGAGTTCTATCATCACCAGAATTCCCGCCACCTCTCCGCCCAGTTTCTCCACCAGCTTGCAGGTGGCCTGGATGGTCCCTCCGGTGGCTAATAGATCATCCACGATTAAAACCCTCTGTCCCGATTTGACCGCATCCGTATGGATTTCCAACTTATCGGTGCCGTATTCTAAATCATACTTCTGCTCCACCGTATTGGAGGGAAGTTTTCCGAATTTTCTGATGGGCACAAATCCCACCTTCAATCTGTCTGCCAGCGCACCTCCGAAAATGAATCCGCGTGACTCCACCGCCGCCACCAAATCCACCTTTTTGTCCTTGCACCTGTCATAGAAAATGTTCATTACTTCATCGAAGGCATCACCCCTTTTTATCAGGGTGGTGATGTCCTTGAACACAATTCCCTTCTTGGGATAATCAGGCACGTCTCTTATAAGATCTCTCAACTTCGCGGTATCGATCATACCTTTCTCCATTTCCTCTCCTCTGGTATGAATCATACGGTTCATGCCTCTGTGGACTGATAACTACCAAATGAAAATAACCAACTGAAGACTGACAACTGATAACTGGAAACTGGCAACCGAAAACAGATACGTCAGAATTTTATGTCAAAACTCTTATATATGTTTTCGTATTCTCCCCAATCGATTTTCACATCCGTCACATGCCCGGATCTCGGTCCTATTTTCAAATCCCGGATGAAATCAAGTATCATGCTCCGGTATCCTTCCACCTCCACTTCAACATCATCATTATATAGATTTCTCACGTATCCCTTCAGATTATATTCTTGTGCCTTCCTCATCACCCACCAACGGAAGCCCACTCCCTGCACCAGCCCGGAGACGATCAAATGGACGCATGCCAGCTCTTCGGAGCCTGCGGATTTGTCATTCATAACCTTTTTGCAGAGTTTTTGCACGATCTAAAGCCAAGCTGACAGCTTCTTGAGCGTTTCCGGCTTTAATGATCTCTCCTGATACGTTCCAGGTGGAAAGTCCCACCACCGGTTTGCCCAGCTTGAGGGCGAATGCGATCTCGGATAAGGTTCCGAACTCCCCGGGAAACGCTATCAACACGTCGGAGTTGCGCACCACCAGAAGATTCCTCCCCTCTCCTAATCCGGTGACTATGGGAAAGTCGGTATAGGCATTGGCGCGGTTCTTTTCGGTTCCGGGCAAAATTCCGATGGTTATACCACCTTGCTTTTTTGCTCCTTTGGAGGCGGCTTCCATCACCCCACCTAAACCACCACAAACCAGAACTGCTCCAGACTGTGCGATCCTCTCCCCCACCTTCTCCGCCAATTCATACACCTGTTCCGAGCAATCGCCTGCCCCAATCACCCCAATAAAGATGCGGAGCATGCTTCGCATTTTGCCTTTTCGCATTTGCTATGGACCGAAAACTACGAACCACGAACTGAATTCAAATTCGGGGCGACTGGATTTGAACCAGCGACCTCTTGGTCCCGAACCAAGCGCTCCAACCAGACTGAGCTACGCCCCGATAGAATTCTTTTCGGAAACTATTGTATATCCTTTCGGTCGAAAAGTCAACAAAATAATTCCCCGAAGCCCTGACGCCCAATAAACAAAAAAATCCCTGGCCCATACGGGCCAGGGATTCATCTTCTCTTCTGGTTACATGGTCAGTCCCCAAATGGGGCGGCTTGTCTTTCTCTTATCTTAGCAGAGTCATCTTCTGAATCGACTCGAAGCTGCCGGCTTGTATCCGGTAGAAATATACTCCGCTGGCTACGTCCCGACCCTGCTCGTTCTTGCCGTTCCAGGTAACCGAATGATCTCCGGCTGTAAGCGGTTCGTCTACCAGGGTATTCACCACCTGACCCAGAATATTGTAAACCTTCAGGTTCACCTTGGAATCTTGCGGCAGGTAGAACTTAATCACCGTCTCCGGGTTGAAAGGATTGGGATAGTTACCTTTCAACTCAAATGCTGCAGCCTGCGCTTCCTCCAATTCAGTCGGTTTGTCACCGCCGGGGCTGATGGGAATGGCAATCTCTCCATCCTTAATCTTTTTTCTGCAGATGGATTTGCCCTTCGCATCTACCATGTCGAAGCAAAGCTCACCGGCGGAAAGAGGCCAGCTGGCGAGTTTAACCTGGGGAACGCAGGGGCTGGTTTTCGAGCTGAAGTGAAGCGTAGCGATCAGACCCGCACCCGGTGCTAGAACGTCTTCAATATTCTCGTCCAACGCACGGATCATTCCGATGAGCACCCTCTTGTTCTGGTTGTCAATCTGAGGATAAAGCGAGAAATGCGCCACCCGACTTCCCTGGAAATCGATTCTCTCGCATATGATGTCTGAGCCAACCGAACCGAAACTCAAAGGTATGGAAGCACCAGCCATCCCCTCGCTGTTTTCCAGATAAAGCTTTACCTCCGTCGCGTTCGCGTTGCGGGTGGAATTGACCTGATAGCTCAGCGGATTACCGCAATCAGCCAGCGCAGTCGAAGCCAACAACATAAAAGCCAACACCACGAGCCCTGCTAAGATCTTTTTAGACATTACCAAACCTCCCTTCATCTGACAATAAAGGTTTCTGTTATCCCTCTTCTTCTCTTTGTTTCTCCCCTTCAGCACTTTCATACCACCTCCTTTTCACTTACCGACAAAAGATTAAGGTTCTCATTATCACCACCCTTTGCCCTCGCAAAGGGTGATGCGAAGAGGCTCTTAAGCGTACTTCAAATCTAATGTTATTTTATAGACTCACCGTAGAACCCTCAAGGCAAGCATCCGGGACAATTAATATCCGATAAGCCCTATTTGATGCATATACTTTAAGCCTCTTCTATTAGGCTTTACTTTCTTTGCCTTTTCGAACAACTAGCCCTTAGCAAATTTTAGTTGATTGTCCCTTCGCTTACCTTAAGAACCTTAACTGCCGTTGATGCCTCCGTGGCATAATCAGGTAGGTCAAACCGGAATTTAAATACTGCGAGAATTTTTCTTAGCTTGCGGATTTAGATAACTTCTGTCCCCTCCTAACTATGAATAATCTCTTACTCCAATTCACCCAAACGCTTTCCCTTTTTCCTCCTTCCCTCCAGAAAACTCTTTTCACTCTTTATACGCAATCTAATTTTGTCTTGTTTAATCTCAAATTACAGCATTGGCCCAATCAAGTCAAGAAAAAAATGATTTTTTTCAAAGGAATCTTATTATAAAAATCCACCTTAAGGTGGCAGCGGAAAAGCTCGGACTTCCAACCTGTTGGCACATTCCCATCTTTGTGTCCCAAATCTTACTGATCTGGTGGAAGACTGTTTACTACTTATTTGCTGGGTTTCGCCAAAGACTTACCTGTCTGGTTGCATTTTTCGCCCATGCTGCGAAATTCTTCCGGCGGTGGTCCCTGCCCGGTTAAGTTTATGAAGCGAAACCTACTTGTTTAATTCCTCTAGAACCTTGTTGGTTATGTCGTATTCGTCCTTGGCATACAGGATCAGGGGGAAAGTTTGATTTATGATATAAGCGTAATCGTTTTTAAGTGCGATCAATCGGGAAACTGCCTCGATCTTGTCGTACAAGGGCTTGGATATCTCCTGTTTTCTCTTCTCCGCCTCCGCCAACATCTGATTTCTGGAGAACTCGTACTCCTGCATCATCTGCCTGAGTTGATTCTCTTTCTGCTGTATTGCGTTTTCAGTCAGCATGGATCTCTGCTTCTCCAACTCGTTCTGGAAATCGACTATTTTTTGCTCCATCGAATCCCGCTTCACAATCCAGCTCGCATCCATAACTTCCAGCTCTTTCTCGTATGCGGCTTCTGCCTCAGTAAATTCCTTAAACTCCTTTTCTATCCTGGCCATGTCCACCCACCCTATCTTCAACTGCTGGGCTGAGCTTAACGAAAACAAGGTAATCCAAACCAGCCCGCCCAAGAAGATAACCACCATTGTTCTGGCAAATTTTTCCTTCATTTCTTCGACCTCCTTTTACGATTACAAAAAGAAATTTCGTCTCCTCATCAATCTGCTTAGTACATCCACAAATTATCCAACTAAAATAAATACCCTACTTCTTTTGTCAAGCAAAATTTAAAAAACGCTTTTTTTAGACCTTTTAACTCTTCGTACCGGAACTTGAAATTAAGCTTAGGTTTGTTTTCCTTAGACCAACGAAACTTGACTATTACTGATACGGAGACTGATAGTCCGTTTATAGGTAAATGCCGTTTTGAAATCCGCATCGAATGAGAAGCTGAACATGGCAAAAGGCTGAATCGTCTAAGCCAATAGACAAAGGGCCGACCTGCCCTTTTTGTACTAACATTTTCAATCGATGGCACCGTCCGGTATCATGATCCTGTAATCTTTTCTTAAAAAAGTTTACAAAAATTTCTTGACAAAGTTCGAAAAAGTTATTTTTTATCTAAACCATTTGTTGTGAAGAAATTCACTTGCACTTTACTTGGAGTTTAAATGACGAAATTCCATAATAGCTGAAGAAGGTTTCATGACGGACTCTTTTGTACTTCAGGATTATGCATACGTTGGCTTCTTTTTGTCGATAGGCGTCATCTTCGTCATATTCGTCTTCTTTCTGTCACGCCTTATACGTCCTCATAACCCCACCCCCGACAAACTGGAAAGCTATGAATGCGGCGAGCTCCCCGTGGGTGGTGCCTGGGTGCAGTATAACGTGCGCTACTATCTTTATGCTTTGGTTTTTGTGATATTCGACGTGGAGGTGGTGTTTCTGTTCCCCTGGGCGGTGGTATACCGAAGCCTGGGGTTTTTTGCCTTCATTGAGATGCTGATATTCTTAGCTATCTTGATCTTCGGCTTGGTCTATGTGTGGAGAAAAGGAGCATTGAAATGGGTGTGATCAAAAAGCTACCGGTCTATTTAGAACACCTTCCCGGCGGTGGTCTGGTGACCACGGTTCTGGAAGATGTGCTGAACTATTCCCGGGCTTGTTCGATGTGGTATATGCTGTTTGGTTTGGCCTGCTGTGCGGTGGAGATGATGTGCGCGGGGGCTTCCCGATATGATTTCGACCGTTTCGGCATGATATTCCGCGCCTCTCCCCGACAGTCGGACTTAATGTTCGTGGCAGGGACGGTGACGCATAAGATGGCTCCCCGGGTGAAGAGGCTTTATGAGCAGATGGCTGAGCCAAGGTACGTCATTGCCATGGGAGGATGTGCCGTAACAGGTGGCCCTTTTTACTATGACTCATACAGCGTGTTGAAAGGAGTGGATTCAATCATCCCGGTGGACGTTTACATTCCCGGCTGTCCTCCTCGACCGGAGTCGTTGATGGAAGGATGCATCAAATTGCAGGAGAAGATAAAAAAAGAGAAGATCGCCGACTGGAGTTAGAATTCTGTGACCAGAACCTAACTTAAGTTAGGTTTTGGTTTCGGACAAAAAACCATGACCAAAGAAGAAATCCTTAAAGCCTTTCAAGATAAATTCCCGGAGAAGATCGAGGAAATCCCTTTATTAGGTGTGGACGTCACCCTCCGGGTTGATAAGAACCTGATCCTGGAGGTTTGTCAGTTCGCCAAGGAGACGCCTGAACTTTCCTTTGACCTTCTGGCTTGCATGACCTGCGTCGACTACGTGGACCATATGGAAGTGGTGTATGACCTGTTCTCTTTCAACCGGAGACACAGAATAGCCATAAAGACGTCCGTTCCAAGAGACGGAGAACTTGAGTCAATGACACCGGTGTGGAAGGCGGCGAATTGGCACGAAAGGGAGATAGCCGAGTTGTTCGGGATGACCTTCAAAAACCACCCGGATCCCCGGCCCATACTTCTGCCTGACGACTGGGATCAAGGTTTCCCTATGCGAAAGGATTGGGAGGGAAAAGATTTTGTCCGACTACCCAAAAAATAGCCTCGACCTGCCCTTGATCACCACCGAGAAGATGGGCCCGGAAGAGTTTATAGTCAATATGGGCCCCCAGCACCCCAGTACGCATGGGGTATGCCGGCTGCTGCTCAAAATGGACGGAGAGGCTATTGTGGATGTGGTTCCCATAGTGGGGTACCTACACCGGGCGCTGGAGAAGATCGCAGAAAACCGAACCTATCTTCAATTCATTCCTTACACCGACAGGATCGACTACGTCTCCGCCATGCTCTGTAATCACGGCTTCTGTATGGCGGTGGAGAAGCTGGCACAAATCGAGGTGCCGGAGCGAGCAGAATACATCCGGGTGATAATGGATGAGCTCAACCGTATAGCCAGCCACTTAATCTGGCTGGGCACGTTCTCCTTAGATCTGGGAGCCATCACCCCGTTTCTGTATTGTTTTCGTGAGAGGGAAATGATTATGGATCTCTTTGAGATGACCTGCGGACAGAGGATGACCTTCAATTATATGCGGGTGGGAGGAGTATCAAGGGATCTGCCGCCTGAGTTTATCCCCAAAGCCAGGGAGTTCGTCAAGTACTTCAAACCCCGGGTGGATGAGTACGAGGCTATCCTTACGGAAAACCCTCTCTTTTTGGGAAGAACCAAAGACGTGGGGATACTCGATCAGAAGACCGCCATAGATTATTCGGTCACCGGGCCTAATCTGAGAGCCACCGGACTGAAATGGGATCTGCGAAAGGAAGAACCTTATTCGGTGTACGATAGATTCGATTTCGAGATACCGACCGGAGCCAACTCCGATTCCTGGGACCGATACATAGTGAGAATTCAGGAGATGAGGCAGGCCAACCGGATAGTTGAGCAGGCTTTAGAATCCATTCCGGAGGGGGAGATAAAGGCCAAGACCAAACCGGTGTTTAAACCTCCCCCCGGAGAGGCTTACGCCCGGGTAGAATCCACACGCGGTGAGATGGGGTTCTATGTCGTTTCCGAGGGTGAAACCATACCCTATCGGGTCAAGCTTCGCACCGCCTCGTTCTCCAATCTGGCAGCCCTGCCGGAGATGGTAAAGGGCGCGCTGATTGCGGATCTGGTGGTGATCTTCGCCAGCCTGGATGTGATCATGCCGGATGTGGATAGATAGGATAAGAACCCGATGACCAGGCGGTCCTGTCCTGGAATAGGGTAAATTTGCGAGATCGGGAGAGAGTTATTGTTTGAATTAGTTAACGTTTTCAAAGCAATTTACCTCTGGCTGGAAGGATTGTTCACCCGTTGGGGCATTCCTCACTTCTGGCTGGACCTTTTATCCATGCTGCTCGTGTTCGGGGTCATTGTAGCCTTTATCTCCGTGGCGGCTCTCTTTCTGGTCTGGTGGGAGAGGAAGGTATCCGCCCACATGCAGGTCAGGTTCGGGCCCATGCGCACCGGCTGGCACGGGTGGAAACAGAGTTTCGCCGACGCCATAAAGCTGATTCAGAAGGAGGACATAGTTCCGGTCAAGGTGGATAAGCCGGTGTTTGTGGTTGCCCCTCTGGTGGTCTTCGTGGCGGCTCTCACCGTGTACGTTTGCATCCCTTTCGGCCGGGGACTTATAGTCAGAGACCTGAATATAGGCATACTCTATATCCTGGCCATCACGACTTTCACGGTGATCGGACTTTTGATGGCCGGTTGGGGCTCCAACAACAAGTGGTCCCTTTTGGGCGGACTGAGATCGGCAGCTCAGATCGTAAGCTACGAGGTGCCTTTGACCTTATCCGTGCTGGGCGTGGTGCTTCTGGCGCAATCCCTGTCCATGGTGGATATCGTGGGATCCCAGGTGAAGTTCTGGGACTGGTACATCGTCAGACAGCCCATCGGCTTCTTGGTCTACATAACCGCCGCCATCGCGGAGGTGAACCGAACGCCCTTCGACATACCGGAGGCCGAACAGGAGTTGGTGGCGGGCTATAACACCGAGTACAGCGGAATGAAGTTCGCCATGTTCTTCTTCGCCGAATACACCAATCTGGTTACCATCAGCGCCGTAACCACTACCCTGTTTCTGGGAGGATGGCACGGGCCCTGGCTTCCCTCCTGGATGTGGTTTCTCATAAAGACCTTCGGCGTCATCCTGGTGATCATGT
>CAYOSZ010000089.1:0-245 GCA_964406715.1 uncultured Ignavibacteria bacterium
AGCACCGCGGGGAGGAAAACTTCCTGTTGAGTGGCGAGACATTATCAGGCAGGCTCTTGCCAACGGTTTGGACGTGATAAACGGGCTGCACGATCTTTTAAATGAGGACCCTGAGTTTTCCAAGCTGGCTGCATCCAAGGGAGCCCAAATTCACGATCTGCGGGAGGCAAGCAAATACAATTCGGTGGCCACTGGAGACCCTTCTCTGATCAAAGCCACAGTTGTGCTTACCGTGGGAACCGACT
>CAYOSZ010000089.1:255-8161 GCA_964406715.1 uncultured Ignavibacteria bacterium
AGATCACGTCCGTTCAGATGGCAAGAGAAGCCATAAAGCATGGCTGGAATTCGTGTTTCGTTCCTACTGGCCAGAGCGGCATAGCCATCTTCGGCGAAGGGGTGCCCATCGATTCGATAATTGGCGACTTCATGTCCGGTGCCATAGAGGAATTTTTAATCGAGAAATCCAAGACATACGATCTGTTGTGCGTGGAGGGTCAGGGGACTATAGTCCATCCGGGCTACTCCGGGGTTACCCTGGCTTTAATTCACGGCTCCCTTCCGGATGCGATGATCCTGTGTCACTATCCCGGCAGAGAAAAGGTGAAGAGCTATGAAGTGAAAATACCTTCTCTTAACGTTATGATAAAACTTCACGAGGACCTCACCAGACCGATAAAACCATGCAAGGTGATGGGGGTTTCTCTAAACACGTACGAGTTAACGGAAAGGGAAGCAAAAAAAGAGATCGAGAAGACCGAAAAGGAGACCGGCTTGCCGGTCATCGATCCGGTGAGATTCGGTTGCGGGAAGCTGCTTGAAGCACTGAAATCTCTGAAAAGATAGCCTGTTTAATCTTCGACCAATGCATTGTCCCAGATGTAAGACCAAGATGAAGGAGGAAAAAAGAGCTTTTCACAAGCAGAGAAAATGGGTCTGTCCTAAATGCGGCAGGGTCAGGTTTCAAATTGTCAAGAAAACAAAGGAAAAGTGAGTATAATTAATATATGAAGTCCTCCTCGTTGGAAGGATGCTAAGACTTTCTATGGTTTGAGGAGAAAAAGTTGATGAGAAGACCAGCATATATCTTTGCTTCGGTTTTTTTGGCCTTTTTTGTTTCAAGAATCGAGTGGAACGGGTTTTTGGATTTAAACGGAGTCCCAAAAGCGGAATTAAGCTCCGGGGCAGAAGTACCTCTTCAAACCATATTCATAGGTGAAAAGGCGCTGGAGAGCCATAAGCTTCCTCTAAGATCGAAGGCTGCAGTTGTGCTGGACACAGAGAAAGGGGAAGTGCTGTTCAGGAAGAATATGGAGACGGAATTTCCCGTCGCCAGTTTGACCAAGCTGATGAGTACGCTTGTCTTTCTCGAGGCTGATCCCGACCTGGATGATGCCATCAGCATTACCTTAGCTGACGCCAGAGGTTCGGGCAGATCTCAGTTGGAGGTGGGTGAGACTTTCACCCTGTGCGATCTTCTGCACGCCAGTTTGATGAGCTCAAGCAATCGAGCCACCCGGGCCTTAGCCCGTGCCTCAGGTTTTTCACCCCTGGAATTTGTGACTCGTATGAACAGGAAGGCGAAAGAGCTTTACCTGGAAAATACGTCCTTCTGTGAACCCACGGGTTTGGATGTGAATAACAGGTCCACCGCCTTAGATTGTGCCAGGCTCTTATATTTTGCCCTGCAGGACAGCGTTGTTGCCTCCATTTTCGGCAAAGCCACATATCAGTTCGTTTCACTGGATCAAAGAAAAAGAAGACACCAATTTGGAAACACCAACCAGCTTCTCTTCGGCACTTTGAGTGTAAAAGGAGGAAAGACCGGTTATAACGGTGCATCCGGATGGTGTCTGGGGACCCTGGTGGAAGGGGAGAATGGAATGCAAATGGCAGCGGTGGTTTTGGGCGCACCCTCTAAACACGACAGATTCAATGAGATCAGGTCCATAGTGGAATGGAGTATTGAGAGGAAGAAAAAAGGCAGTTGAAGAGACCCGCTTGCCAGGGAGAGTCGGATGGCGTTGGAAAGAAGATACATTGAAGAAGTGGGGGAGGCGGTGGAAGCATTGGGGATAATGCTGGAAAGAGAGCTGGTGGCGATCAAACAGGGTCTGGCGGAGCTGTATCAATCCCTCGCCCAAATCCAGGACGAGGAGAAGAACCTCAGCCAGGAGGTTCAGAAGCTCAAAGATGAAACGAAGACCAGGGAGGGGTTTCTCCGCGGGTTGGAAAATATAATGTCCCGAACCGAATCGAGGTTGGCCGACCTGCAGAAAGACTATTCCGACGAAGAAGATCTGGCCGGAGAGATAAAGAACGATCTTTTGGTCATAAAGCGAGAGCTGCAATTTGTAAGAAGCGACCTGAAGGAGCTTTTAAAGCAGCGGGGAAATGTTGCGGATAAAAGGTCAAAAGACGAGAAAGAAAAAAAAGCTCAAGATAGCAGAGATGGTTGATCGGTTTTTGATATTATTGAAGAAAGTATTTGTCCCAACACAATTGAAATCCCGCTTACATTCTACCTTCGAAGGGGGAGCAACTTTAAATCTTTCCCTTGGATAAATTCTTAGGAATCTTACCAATCTGGCAAATCCAAAGAAAATATCTAACGTTGGGTTATATGATTTCCTGACCTCCAGGATTAAGAGATAGTTGTTTATTTGGCTTCCAAAGTCAGTTTACTTAGGAAAGCCCGAGTGTTTTAGTTCGGAAACAGCAAAACAGGGAAATTCTCCCCGGTCGAGCGGTGCCCAAACGCCAAAATTGGGGCGTTTTTATCCGCTTTTACGCTTGACAAAATGCGAAAAGAACGTATAATAGAAAGACTGTTTTTTGCTGTCTTGGCTGAGTCCCAAGAACAACTGCAATGGAGGATAATGATGTCAACCGAAACCGATCTCGTAGATTCTGTGATTCAGAAGCATGGGGCAAAAAAGGAGGTGTTAATACCTATACTCCAGGATATCCAGTCCGACCTCAACTGGCTCCCAGAGGATGTGCTTAGAGCCGTTGCGGATAAATTAGAGGTTCCTTTAATGGATGTTTACGGGGTTGCCAGTTTTTATCGGACGTTCAGTTTGAAACCGCGGGGCAAACATATCATCACGGTCTGCGTGGGGACGGCTTGCCACGTGCGGGGGGGTCAGAGGATCGTGGACGAAATCGGAAGGAGACTGGAGATTGCCCCGGGTGAGACGACTGAAGATCAGAACTTCACCCTGGAGACGGTGAATTGCCTGGGATGTTGTGCCATAGGTCCAATTGTAATGATCGATGGCGAATATTACGGAGAGATGACCACCAGAAAGGTGAGCTTTGTCCTTGAAAAATATCAGGTTGCCTCGGGAGGATGAGCTATGATTCAGGTAAACGTGAAATGTCCCCACTGCGGGAAGAGTTTGATGGACGAGGAGAAAAAGATAGACGACCACCCCAGCGTAAAATTGAACATCCAGTGGGGTGGGGAACGGGGCAGGCTCCGTCTCAGTTCGCTGTACGGAAGTTTCAACATAGACAGTCAACTGTCGATGCCGGAAGGAGAGGTGGCGAAATTCTTCTGTCCCCATTGCAATGCGGAGCTTGCCGGTCCACGAGTGTGTGAGAAATGCAGCGCCCCCATGATTCCTTTGAAGTTCATCGAGGGAGGAACCGTGGAGATATGTTCGCGTCGAGGGTGCAAAAAACATCTGATCGAGTTTGAGGATTTGGAATCGGAACTGAGAGCATTCTACAACAAGTATTCCCTCTTTTTCAAAAGCAGATAGGATGACTTGTGCCATGAAGAAAGGTTATGCAGATGAAAACCATTGAGGATCTGAAGAGCCTCATTGAGGCCAAAATAGAACAGAGAAGCGAAGAAAAGAAACCCTGCATCGTGATCTCGGCCGGCACCTGCGGGCGAGCCAGGGGATCTTTGAAGGTGGAACAAGCTCTCAGAGACGCAATCGGTAAAAGCGATCTCAAAGAAAAAGTGGACATAAAGGTGACCGGCTGTCATGGATTTTGTGAGGCCGAGCCCAACATCGTAATTAAACCTCAAGGGATATTCTATCAAAAGGTGAGTCCCGAAGATATCGAGGAGATCGTCTCGGAGACCTTGATCAAAAACGAAACCATCGACCGCCTGCTGTATATTGATCCCCATACCAATCAGAAAGCGATATATGAGGATGATATCCCCTTTTACAAGAAACAACGACGACTTCTTACCGGCAGCAATTCACTGATAGATCCAACCAAAATCGAGGATTACTTTGCCATTGGGGGCTATACCGCTTTTCTGGAAGTCATCGGCAAAATGAACCCGGAGGAAGTGATCGAAGGGATCAAACGATCCGGTTTGAGAGGCAGAGGGGGAGCGGGTTTTCCCACCGGCTATAAATGGGAATTCTGCAGGAAGGCTAAAGGCGATGCCAGATATATAATCTGCAATGCAGACGAGGGAGACCCGGGAGCCTATATGGACAGGAGTCTTCTGGAAGGAAATCCGCATGCCGTCATCGAGGGGATGTTAATCGGCGCCTTCGCCATAGGGGCAAAAGAGGGCTGGATTTATGTGAGGAACGAGTATCCCCTGGCGGTGGAGAATATAAATATCGCCTTAAGACAGGCAAAAGAAGAGGGGTTTTTAGGTGGGAACATACTGAATTCCGGATTTGATTTTGACATAAAGATAGCCAGAGGCTCAGGCGCCTTTGTGTGCGGGGAGGAGACTGCTCTGATTGCTTCAATCGAAGGAAAAAGGGGAGTGCCCAGACAGCGTCCACCTTTTCCCGTGCGTAAAGGTCTCTGGGGTAAGCCCACCAACATAAACAACGTGGAAACCTGGGCCAACGTTCCCCTGATCATAAAGAATGGCCCAGATTGGTTTTCCAAGATCGGAACAGAAGGGAGCAAGGGAACCAAGATATTCTCATTGGTGGGAAAAATCAGAAATACCGGCTTGGTGGAAGTGCCCATGGGTATCACCTTAAGAGAGATTGTTTACGATATCGGAGGCGGAATACCGGGGAACGAGAAGTTTAAAGCCGTTCAGACCGGGGGACCCTCCGGCGGGTGTATTCCCAGGCAGCTCTTGAGCCTGCCTGTGGACTATGATTCTCTGACCCAGGCGGGGTCCATAATGGGCTCGGGTGGAATGATCGTGATGGACGAGCGAACCTGCATGGTGGACGTGGCAAGATATTTCTTGAACTTCCTTCAGGACGAATCCTGCGGCAAATGCCTCCCCTGCCGGAAGGGCATTCAGAAGATGCTGGAGATAGTCACGGATATAACCGAGGGGCGAGCAACAGAAGAAGACCTGCAGACCTTGGAGGAGCTGGCACAGGTGGTGAAGGACACCACCTTGTGCGGTTTGGGACAGACTGCCCCGAATCCGGTGCTGGCAACGCTTCGCTATTTCCGGAACGAATACATAGATCATATCAAAAGGAAGAAGTGCGAAGCAGCCGTGTGCAAGGAGATAATCTCCTCCCCCTGTCAACATACCTGCCCCATAGATACGGAGGCAGCAGTCTACATTGCGCTGATCGCCAAAGGAAAATACCAGGAGGCGTTGGAGGTCATAAAAAAGGACAATCCTTTTGCATCCGTTCTTGCCCGGGTATGCCATCATCCGTGTGAAGCCAAATGCAGAGCAGGTGAAGGCGGTGAGGCCATCAAGATAAGAAACCTGAAGAGGTTTGTAACCGACTGGGGACTGGAGAAGGGTCTTTTGCTCAAATCACAACCTAAAGCTGGCAATGGAAAGGGCAAAATAGCCATAATAGGATCAGGACCTGCAGGGTTGACCTGTGCATTCTATCTGGCCCAGAAGGGTTATGAAACCACCGTGTTCGAGAAACACCCCGTAGCTGGAGGAATGTTGGCGGTTGGGGTTCCGGAATTCAGGCTGCCGCGAGAGGTGTTGAAGGCGGATGTGGACTATATCAAAAGCGCCGGGGTTGAAATCCGCAGCGAAACCGAAATTGGAAAAGATATCTCTATGGAAGACCTTTTGAACCAGGGGTTTAAAGCGATTTTTGTGGCTACCGGTGCACATCGATCGTTGAAACTGGGCACCACGGGGGAGGATGCAGAAGGTATCTTCTCCGGCATGGAGATGCTCACTGCCATAAATCTGGGGGAAAAGGTAAAAATCGGTAGAAGGGTAGGGGTGATCGGAGGCGGCAATTCTGCCGTGGATGCTGCCAGGGCGGTGCTGCGTACAGGAATGCCGGACAGCGTGACCATCTTCTATAGAAGAACGATCAACGAGATGCCCGCTTTTGAGGAGGAGGTAAATGGTGCCCTGGAAGAGGGTATAAAGATCCGGTATTTAACCGCACCAGGAAGAATTGTCACGGACAATGGGAATCTTCTGGGGTGTGAATTCATAAAGATGAAGATGGGGGATGTAGACGAATCGGGCAGGAGAAGACCTATACCGGTGGAAGGTTCGGAGTTTACAGAGGAGCTGGATACCCTGATTGTTGCCATAGGGGAACAGCCTGAGACTTCTTTCGCGGAAAAAGCATCGGGAATCGAGTTCTCTCGAAGAGGTACTCTGGTTGTGGACTCCGAAACCTTCGCCTCAAAACGGAAGGAGATCTTTGCCGGAGGAGATTTGGTGACCGGTCCCAACACCGTGGTGGAAGCAGTGGCTTCGGGCAAGATCGCCGCCGAGTCCATAGATCAGTTCCTGTCGGGTGAACCGGTGAAAAGGGAATATAGATTAACCAGACCGTCCAGATACATAGAGCCTTTGGAACTTGGTGAAGAGGAGCTGTCGAAGGCTGAGCCTCCTTTAATGCCCCATCTTCCGGCGGACCAGAGAAAACGTAACTTCAAAGAAGTGGAAACGAGTTTGACCGAAGAGATGGCGGTGAGGGAAGCAAGGCGATGTCTGCGTTGCGACTTAGAGACTCAGGACGGCAAGGATTTTCTGGAAAAACTCAAACAAGATTCCGCGGTTGCGCAGGAGGTGATGGATGCCTAACATAAGGATTGATGGTATAGATTTTGAAGCGGAGGAGGGTTGGACGATTCTGGAGGTGGCACGGTTTTTAGGCTTGGAGATTCCCACCCTGTGCTACAACGAAGGACTCAGCGCCTGGGGAGGCTGTCGTCTCTGTGTTGTGGAGATCGGAGAGGGAAACGACACCAGACTTGCCTCCTCCTGTACCTATCCGGTTCAAGAGGGGCTCGTTGTCAGGACTGCAAGCAAGAGGGTAGTACAGGCGAGAAAGGTCTTGATGGAATTACTGCTTGCCAGCTGCCCTACATCAAAGGTGATACAGGATCTGGCAGCCAAGATGGGAGTTGAGCGAACCAGATTCAAACCCGATTGGGAGGACTGTATATACTGCGGGTTGTGTGTGAGGATTTGTGAGGAGCAGATGATGGCAAAGACCATAGGATTTGCCGACCGTGGGGGCAAGCTTAAAATCACCACACCTTTTGATAAGACCTCTGAGGTCTGCCGAACATGTGGAGCCTGCATGTATATCTGCCCGGCCTGCCAGCTTCGATGCGAGGGTCCGGAGCCTACTGACGTAGTATGCGGCAGGTGTTACAACGCCCTGCAGCCAACCTGCCTGGACCATTACGATGACTATAAGTGCTATATGGGTTTAACCGGGGATTGTGGAACCTGCGTGAGAGAGAAGCCAGAAGCTCGCAGCGAACAGCTTACAACTGACAGCAAAAAGCGGACGGCTGACAGATAACAACAGAAATGAGAGATATTAAGCGATACAAGGTATTTGCAATGGTTCACCAATTAGCATTAGAAATATATAAGACCGCTGTAAAATTCCCAAAGGTTGAAACCTTCGGTTTGATATCCCAGATGAGGCGGGCGGCATATTCTATTCCCATGAACCTGGCGGAAGGGGCGGCTCGTAACTCATCTGGCGAATTCTATCAATTTGTTAACATTGTTTTAGGCTCTTTTGAAGAGCTAAGGTATCAACTGCTGCTGGCAAAGGATTTAAGTTATGTGAAAGATTCAGATTATCACCGTTTGGACGGCAGATATGAGGAAGTGAAGAAAATGCTTAGTGCTTTATACAAAAGATTAAAGCATGGATAATGTTTCAGACTGTAAGCTGACAGCTGTGAGCTGAAGGCTTTCAAACAAGGGAGGATTAATGTCTTTATCAAGAGTAAACGCATCGGCGGCGACACTGACCAAGAACAGGACTTAGGATTCGGTGGTC
>CAYOSZ010000090.1:0-8133 GCA_964406715.1 uncultured Ignavibacteria bacterium
GATGATTTTCATTCTTCTCAACTTCTTCGGAGACTAAGTTTGATCCTACGCATTTTTCTTTTTATCTTACTATGTATATCCTTAATTGACCAGATTGTCTGCCTAGCAGCTACACTGCCCCTTTTATGGTCTCGATCACAAAATTCTGCTCTTCGGTGCTAAGCTCCGGATATATAGGTATTGAAATCACCTCCTGAGCTTTCTTTTCAATCACCGGGAGATCCCCCTCCTTGTATCCTAAGGATTTGTAACATTCCTGCAGATGCAGGGGAACCGGGTAATAAACGTCATGCCCGATCTGCTTTTCCTTGAGAACTTCACGCAAGTGGCTTCTGTCTTTGACTGCAATGGTGTACTGATGATAAATGTGATAATTGAACTCTTCTTCTTTGGGTGTAATGATGTCTAATCCTTTAAACGCCTTGTTATAAACTTCTGCATGTTCTCTTCTTTTTTGGGTCCATCCATCCAGATACTTCAATTTAACGCTGAGTATGGCCGCCTGGATGGTATCCAATCTGCTGTTGTAACCCACTATGGAGTGGTAATATTTAGGCTTGGCGCCATGAACCCTCAACATTCTAATCAGATCAGCCATCTCTGAATCATTGGTTACCACCATGCCCCCATCCCCTGCTGCCCCCAGGTTTTTGCTGGGGAAAAAGGAGAAGCAGCCGAAATCGCCCAAGCTTCCCGCTTTTTTATCCTTGTACTTGGATCCGATGGCTTGAGCTGCATCTTCTACCACCTTGAGATTGTGCTTCTTCGCAATCTCCATGATGAGATCCATGTCTGCGCATTGACCATAAAGGTGGACCGGCATTATGGCTTTGGTCTTCGAGGTGATTTTCTTTTTGATCTGATCCGGTGCCATGTTGTAGGTATCCGGATCGATATCCACGTATACCGGGACGGCTCCCAGCCGGGTAATGACCCCGGCGGTGGCAAAAAAGGAGAAACCGGTGGTGATGACTTCATCTCCGGGCTCGACACCACAGGCTCTTAATGACAAGAGCAGAGCATCGGTTCCTGAGGCGACTCCCACTGCGAATTTGGTCCCGCAATACTCCGCCACCTTCTCCTCCAGAGCTTTCACCTCGGGTCCCATGATGAACTTGGCATGGGACATCACATTGGAGATTGCCTGGTCTATCTCCCCCTTTATGGAAGCATATTGTCTCTTGAGATCCAAGAATGCAACGTTCATCTAATCCTCCTGCAACTTTTATTTGATTTTACAAAGGTGAAACAGCAAACCAGATTTTATCAAGCCCCGCAGGTTTTATTCTAGTTACCTATTGATTTTCTAAAAGCTGCTCTTCCGGCACATCCCTCCAGGGCTTGGCTGGCACGCCCAGCACGATCTTCTTTGATGGCGTATCCTTAGTCACCACCGCTCCCGCAGCCACCTGCGAGTCCTCGCCAATAACCTTGCCGGGAAGGATGGTGGCGTTCAGCCCGATTCTCCCTCCCTTCTTCACAGTCACCCCTTTGAAGTGCTTGAATCTCTCCTCGCTGCGAGCCATGTAGTTGTCATTGCTGGTGGCCACGCAGGGGGCGATGAAACAATAATCCGCCAGATCTGAATAAGCGGTGATATACACGT
Source organism: uncultured Ignavibacteria bacterium (assembly GCA_964406715.1). Taxonomy (GTDB): domain Bacteria; phylum Zixibacteria; class MSB-5A5; order MSB-5A5; family SM1-73; genus SM23-73-3. The sequence goes on from CAYOSZ010000090.1 coordinate 1,607, forward strand.
TGGTTTCCAGCTTGCAGTATGCGCCTACCTTACAAACGTTCTCGATGGCCACGCCTCTTCCCACGATGGTGAAATCTCCCACCGTAACATTCTCCCGGATGGTGGCCAAATCGGCCACCAAAATCTTCTTTCCCAAAGTGGCACCGGCATAGATCACCACGGACGTGCCGATCAGACAGTTATCTCCGATCTTTGCCGGCGGCAGAACCTGGTCCTTGGTGGTCGCAGAACGTGGAGACTTCATGAGCTGCTTCCCTATCACCGTGTTATCATCGATCCTGACAAAGTCACCGATCTCGGTTTCAGGGTATATGGTGACATTGTTTCCGATTATGCATCCCTTTCCGACTTTGGCTTCCCTGTCAATGACCGAATACCTGCCTATTTTAGTCCCTTCTCCTATCTTAGCTGATTTGTCTATGAAGCTCTCCATGTTCATACTCCTGTGAGGTTTATGGTTAAGGTGACGGAATTCACTTCACTTTACGTTAACTGGAGACCCGCCCGTCTTCAAGGATATCTGGGCGGCATCTAAGACTTTGGATACCCGTAAACCATCCCTGCCGTCGCTTCGCGGCGTTTTGCGATTCCGAACGCATTCGATGAAATGCTGGCACTCCGTCTTCAGGGGTTCGGTGCCCGGGATCTGGGGGATCAAAACGTCTCCAAACCGGAGGCTGAGATATTCCCCGTAGGTGCTGTAGTCTTGTCTGGTCTCCACCCCCTTATCGTAAATCCAGATCTTCTCGGCGGATTGGGTGTCATCAAAAACCGCCATCTTCTTGTCTCCGACCACGGTCAACCTTCTCTCCTTGTGTGGATCCAACCAGCTTACGTGAACATGGGCCATGATCCCATCCTGGAAGTGCATGTTCATGAACACCACGTCCTCGATGCTCTTATCCTTCTGCAGATAACACTGGCCGGTGGCGGTGACCGAAACCGGCTCCTTTTCCAGCAGGAACAGAATCATGGATATGTCATGAGGGGCAAAGCTCCACAGGGCGTTCTCTATGTCCCGCACCTTGCCTAAGTTGACCCGGGTGGAATAAAGATAATATACCTTGCCCAATTCGCCCCCATCGATATATTCCTTCAATTTCAGGGTGGCGGCATGATATTCCATGATATGCCCCACCATCAAGATTTTTTTCTTCTCCTCCGCCAATCTCACCAATTCCTCCCCATCCTTTACCTCCAACACCAAAGGTTTTTCCACGAACACATCCTTATCCGCCAGAATCGCCGCTCTGGATAATTCGAAATGCGAGGCGGGAGGGGTGGAGATCACCACAGCGTCCAAGTTGGTATTCTGGATGACTTCCTGGGGGTTTTGGGTGAATTTAACTACCGGATAATTGGGACGGAGTTTCTCCGTCTGCTTTGAATCCTCGTCACAACACCAAAGAAGCTTGCATCCGGGCAGATTGGCAAAATTTCTCAGCAGGTTTTTTCCCCAGGCGCCGCAACCTATCAGACCAAGTTTAATCATGTTTTACCTTTCGAAGAAAATTCTGTTAAACGTTTATCGTTGGCAAGCCTCGCTTCAGGTGAGCTTGTCCTTCGACTTCGCTCAAGACAGTGAGCCTGTCGAACTGTATCGAAATTCGGTGTTCGAAACTCCACACTCGAATTTTTACATCCTGCAGGAAGTTTCCAGCTTCGATCAACGAAATTCCAAACCGAAACGAGTTTCGCCACCGTTAGACGAACTTCTATGATTTTTTTCAGGACGAATCTTCTTTTCGCTTGAAGAAGAGCTTCTTTTTCAAATCCTCCACGTCCTTTCTCCAGGCGCCTAAAAGAAATTCAAGCCTCTCCATTGCCTCAGGGTCTTTCTGTTTTACCCTTTTGAAATATTCCAAACCAAATACGAACACCACGGAGGCAAAGATACTTAAGATGCCGGAAAGCCCCACCAGCAGCGCTCTTTTGGGCTTGGCTCTCCTCTCCGGGGGAACGGCCCGATCCAGAACCTGAATGGTGGGAGTGTCTTTTGTCTCCTGTATCTTGTATTGTTCGTATTGCTGGGTCAAAAGCTCAAATATCCCCTCCTGAATCTTCACCTCCCGGATCAACCGTGCCAGCTTGAGGCTTAAAGAGGGGACATCGGCGAAGGGAACGTCCAGAACCGTCTTTTCCCCGGAGTCTCCTTCCTGATCGCCCCGTTCCAGAATTTCCAGCTGTTTTCTTATCTCGTTTACCTCGCTTTTAAGCGACCTGATCCTGGGATGTACGGGAGACATGGTCCTGCTTAAAACGTTCAATTCGATCTTCGAGGAGACCATTTGAGCCTTGAGCTCGGCAGCTTTCTCAATGGATGCTCGCATTTGATCGTCCAGCAGGATGGTCTTGTTCTTCTCCTGAAATTCCCTCAGATTTTCCTCTGCCCGGGTTAAATCCTTTTGGGTTTGAGCCAACCTTTGCTCTATGAAGATGCGGGCGCTCTTTGCCTGAGACGAACTTGTTTCCCGGTTGATACGATCCATCTCCTGCACAAAACGATTTGCCACCGAAGCGGCTCTGCTCCTATCCTTGTCCTGGTAAGAGAGAGAGATCAAACCTTCCTGGGTTACGGAGACCGTCACATTCGCGAAAAGCTCCTTTAAAGCTTTCTGCATGGATCTGGTTTGGTATGCCTCCATCAGATTCTCCTTTTGCACCACCGCCTCCCCCACCACCCTTGATTTAAGAATTGCGGCGATAACATCCGACGGAGATGCCATGAAGGGTAAAGAAAAAGAGGTGGCCAGTCCGGAGGCTGAACCTAAAAGAGAAGAGGCTAAGCCCAAACTCAAAGCAGCCTCCCCCCCTGGAGGAAGAATGGTGGTTGTGGTCCGATACCAACTGGGAAGCAGAAATGAGATAATCGCCACGATCAGGCACACCGCAACCAGATTCAAGAAAATGAACCTGCGGTAGGCTACCAGGACAGCCAGATAGCTGTAAATGCTCACCTTCTCTGTTTCAAGCTCTCTGTCTCCCATTTTCCGTCCTCACTCTGTGACAAACCATGTCCCCTTTCACTCGGTGGCTTGCTGAATCACCAGATAAATGGTGGCAATATTACCCAAAACCAGCATGGTGTCCCTGAAGAATTTCCAGTAGTTCCTATCCGGCTTCTCCGGCACCAGGATGATGTCTCCCGGATCTATTTTACGCCGTTTTGACGGCTTCATCCTTTCGCCGGTTTGCCCCTTGACGATCAGGATACTGTTTTTTCGGGCCTTCCAGGAGAAACCTCCAGCCCGGCCTATATAGTACCGGTAATCTTTCCCGGGCTCGTAAGGGACCAGTCCTGGATTCACCACGCTTCCCGTAACGTTAACCACCATGCTTTTGGGTGGAATGTTGATCACATCGCCACTTTTTAAGCCGACGTCATATTCCTTCAGTCCCTCCACTAATAACTTTTCGAAATCGCAGGCCACCCGTCCGGGATTTTCTCTGGATCGGAGTCTGAAATATTCATATTCCGACTCAGTCATATCTGCCACGGGAATGTTTTTCAGTCTCTCGAATTCCGGGTCGACCACGTTGTAGGATCTGATCATCTCCGCCTCAGCCAGGGAGGCATTGGGGGTGAATCCTCCGGCCCTGGCGATAACCTCAGATAGTTTGGTTTCGTCTTCCTCAATGTGGTATGTTCCTGGATAGTAAACCTCTCCGCGAACGATCACCTGATCCTTTTTATGGAACTTGGGAATCATTCGTATGAACGCTCGATCGTCCGGCATAAGGGGCAGATTCTCGTCAGGATGCCCCCCTGCCAGCAGTAACTTGAGATCGATGGGGATAGTTCTAGTGGTGAGGTTATCTGAATTGAATCTGATAAGCTCTCCCTGGAGAAGATCCACATCCAGGGTCAGCCCGTGGGCTAAACGTATCAGATCCAGCAGGCTATCCTGAGGGGCATATTCATATTCCCCTTCCGATCTCACCGCCCCGTATATTCCCACGGTGTTTATGTCATCTTCTCTGGTCGGTACAAAAACAACATCCCCGCCAAAAACGAAAGGATCTCTGCTCCGGTCACCTAATGTCTCCACCCTGAACACATCCACGGTTACGGTGCTGCCGTCAGGTCGGGTGAGAATGATATTCCGGCGGGAGGCCTCATCCAGAAAACCCCCGGCTTCGGCTATTACCTCTGAAACCCGGGTGTTGGCATATACGGAATAAATCCCCGGAGTCTCGACAGCTCCTCCCACCACCACCTTAACCTTTCTCAGTTTCAAAAGGGTGACCGTCACTTCGGCGTTTATAAAAGATCGGAGAATGGTTTGCCTGATGGTATCCTTAGCCTCTGCTAAGGACATCTCCCCGATTTGAACCCTTCCTACCCTTGGGATTAACAGGTTTCCCTCGGGGGTAACGCTCGAAACGTGGTGTACGTTGATTTGCCCCCAGACATCAATGGAGAGCTCGTCTCCGCTTCCCAACACGTACTCCATGGGATCTATGCTTTTTTCCAGAACCTGCGTCGGTTCGGACGTGATGGGGCCTAGGACCGGGATCTCCTCCGGCATCTTCTCCTCTCCGTAACTTTGGTTGAGCGCAAAAACCAAGTTGAGAAGTACCAAGAAGGAAATCACTAAGAGGTTGGGATGTTTTGCCATCAAATCTTAAACTCCTGTCTGTATCATTGAAAAAAGCCGAGTCTTAGATTTGGATGGATCCTCCACCCCAACTCGGCCATGTCTCGCAAATTCAAATACCTTCCCACTGAAAAGTCAAGCGATTTATGGAAATCATGCTTCATTTCCTCACCCAGAAGGCGGGATTAAAAATCCCTTCAAAGGTGGGGCTGAATATCCAGGTTTTAATTGAACAAGCCTTCACCTTTTGGCTTAAGACCTATGTTCTTCAATTCCTCACCTCAACCTGGCGCACAAACCATTTCGCTTATTTATCGGGTCTTCCCTCCTTTCCAGACTTGGAGATCTTCCTTCTTGAGCTTCTCCGAAAGCTCAAGAATTTATTATAGTTAAACTCAATACTTCTGTCAAGAGAAAAACTCCTGTTTTTTTTAATTATTAAGCACAACTCACGCAACACAAGGCACTTAACGAGCTTAGCCGACTTGATTTCTAAGGTCCCGTGCTCAAATCAATCGGGATTTCGCCTCTTGGCGAGTTTTTCTCATCATAACTATGGTGAAAGGATCAGTCTGGCATTACTGGCAAAGGAAAAACCCTCATGTTTGGTGGAATTCCCATCTTGGCAAGTTCATGGTGTCAATTTGTTGCCTCCGGATTACTGATTTTCGATTTGACAAAAATGCTCAATTTGTTTAACTTGCTTGAAAGAAAGTGTACCGTGTAGAAGAAAAGGAGACTCTATGAGCCTGCCAAAGATTTCCCTAAGGGCAGATAATATGCCTCCCTCGCCCATAAGAAAGCTGGTTCCTTTCGCGGATGAAGCAAAGAAAAGAGGCATAAGGATCTATCATCTTAATATCGGTCAGCCGGACATCCCCACCCCAGCGGAGTTCATGGATGCGGTTCGGAATTACAAGGAAGAAGTTTTAGCTTACGGTAATTCCAAAGGAAGCCAAAAGTACCTTTCGGGTTTGGTGCGGTATTACAGGAGGAAGGGCATTCAGGTGGCGGAAAACGACATCCAGGTTACCACCGGAGGAAGTGAAGCCATTATCTTCGCCATGATCTGTGTGGCGGATGTGGGCGAGGAAATCATGGTATTCGAGCCGTTCTATACCAACTATAATGGCTTCGCCCGGATGGCGGACGTGAAATTGGTACCCATCACCCTTCAGGCTGAGAATGGTTTTCATCTCCCCGCCAGAGAAAAGATCGAGGAGAAGATCACTCCGAAAACCCGTGCCCTCCTGGTATGTTCTCCCAACAACCCCACCGGAACGGTTTACACCCGGGAGGAGATGGAGATGATAGCCGGGATCAGCAAAAAGCATGACTTATTCGTTCTCTCAGACGAGGTCTATAGGGAATTCATTTACGAGGGAAAGCATACCAGCATCATGAACGTCGAGGAGATCTCCGATCGCGCCATCCTTTTAGATTCCGTCTCCAAAAGATATAGCGCCTGCGGGGCCAGAATAGGGTGTATGGTATCCAAGAACCAGCAGGTGATGGATGCAGCCTTGAGAATGGGACAGGCCAGATTGTGTTCTCCTTCCATCGAACAGTTTGGAGCAGCTTCCGCCTTGACCATCGGAGAGGACTACTTCGAGAAGATAGCGGAGGAGTATCGAAGACGAAGGGATACGGTTTACGATGAGCTGATGAAGATCCCCGGGGTGGTTTGTCTGAAACCCAACGGTGCATTCTACATCATGGCCAAGTTGCCGGTGAAAGACATTGAGGATTTCTCCAAATGGATGCTAACCGATTTCAGCCTGGACGGGGAAACCACCATGATCGCTCCGGGACCGGGATTTTATGCCACACCGGGAAAGGGTCAGGATGAAGCAAGAATAGCCTATGTTCTCAACGTGGACGACCTAAAGAAGGCTATGAGGTGCTTGGCTCAGGGAATCGAAGAGTATA
>CAYOSZ010000091.1:0-8113 GCA_964406715.1 uncultured Ignavibacteria bacterium
CGTATCCCTCCCACTCCGGCTCAAACGGGGTGACGTTCACGATTATCCCGCACCGGGCATAGGTGGACTTTCCCAGACAGATGGTCAAAACGTTCCGGGGTATCTTGAAATATTCCACCGTCCGTGCCAAAACAAAGGAGTTGGGTGGAATGGTGCAAATCTCTCCTTTGACATCCAAGAAAGATTCGGAGTTAAAATTCTTGGGATCGATCATGGTGGCATTAACCGGGGAAAAGACTTTGAACTCGTCAGCCACCCGGATGTCATAACCATAAGAGGACAGGCCAAATGAGATCACTCCCTTTTTCACCCGTTTCTCCGAGAATGGCACTATCATCTGATGCTTTTTGGCCATCCTCTTGATCCACCTGTCCGACTTTATGGGCATGGGATTTGATGATTAAAAATCGAAAATACAAAATGAAAAATTACAAACCCAAATTCAAAATTTAAACGTCAGAATCCTCGAAAACATCGGAACCGGTTCACATTTCAGAATGCAATTTTGAATTTTTAATTGCAATTTTACTTTTTTAATTTTGAACTTTAAATTTCATGCGCTGTATTCCGACATTATCCTTTTGATCTTTTTGGTGAGTTTTAAGGCATCATCCAATTCCCTTTGCCACATGTTCCGGCCGAAGATCAAGCCGGTGACTCCGGCTTCCATGGAGATCTTCACCTTATCCAGAAGATCCTCATCCGATATCTTGCTCCCTCCCGAGACCAAAACCATGGTTCTGCCGGCAGATTTAACCACCTTCTCCATGGCCTCCTGGGGAGTGGGTTTCATCTTATCGTAAGGCTTGGGTAGATCTTTAGCCTTACTCTCGTCATATTCGGGGAAATTCAGTTTGACCAAGTCCGCCCCCAATTCACAGGCGACCCTCGCAGCATAATCCACCGCATAAAGGCTGTTCTTTCCGCCTTTGGTTTCGATAGCCGCACCCCGGGGGTAAGCCCACATGATCAGGGGCATTCCCAACACCTCGCAATCTTCCCTGATCTCGGAAAACTGCTGCATGTCCTCATCCTGGGCAGGCGAGCCCACATACAGCGTATATCCCACCGCATCCGCTCCCAGCCTGACCGCATCCTCCACCGAGGCGGTTTGAGGGGAGAAAGCATAGCTGTCTTTGGGGATATTGGTCTTGCCATTCAGTTTCAAAATCAAGGGAACCTCTCCGGCAAAATCCCTCATGTATTTTTCCGCCAGCCCGATGTGGAATACTATCCCCGAATACCCACCCTCCTTTGCCAGCTTCAACTGAAAGGCAGGATCAACCGAACCGGGATTGGCGAAAAAATCCACCGGCCCATGTTCCAGTCCCTGGTCAATGGGTAGAAAAAGCAAAGTCCCGTTGGCAGGACCATATCGATATAACAATCGGTTCAGCCTGGTTCTCTTTCCCAGGCTAAGGTCTAAGTCTTTTAAAGCAAGTCTTGGCTTCATACCTCCCCCGGTTATTTGGGTTCCTGCAATGCTATATAAAAATCACTCTCGCCTTTTCCGTGATAGTAAAGTCATACGCTTTTACTTGAAGAAGCTGCAAAATTCATCGACCAAATCGAGAGTTTACTCTTGGGATTCTGCGGATTAATGAACAGTCCCGAGGCGAAACACTTTCTGAGGTTCTTCCTTTGAGGAATTTCAAGCAATGTACCACAGAAGACACTGCCGGGTTCATCATCAGAACTTATGAAACCAGATCTGCCAGGGTCTTCTGCGTAAGGAGCTTAAGGGTATGGTCTTGAGCTTTCTGCAAAACCTCTCGAAGCTTACAAACCTCTTTTTTCTTGCAATCCTCCAGATCACTTAAACATTTGCTGAAACAAATGGGGCCCTGGATGGATTCCAGAAGCTCCTTTACGGTGATCTGATTGGCTGATCGAACCAGGGAGAAACCGCCTCTGGCGCCTCTGTGAGATCTTATCAAACCCGACCTGGACAAACCCTGAAATATCTTGGCTAAAAACTTCTCCGGGATATCCTCTGCCTGCGAAACCTCAGATAAGGATACCACCTTTCCTTTAGGCTGTTTAGCCAGGTATATCACTCCGAAAACACCGTAGTCACCAGCCTTGGTAAGTACCATAAAATTATTCTCCTTAGAAAGAAGACGATATCTGTCTGACCATTATATGATAATGCTTTTTCGATTTTATGTCAACAAAAATTGTCTTTTTTGTATGAAAAGCGTTACCGGAGTGTCTGCCCCCTCAGGTTGTATACCTTCAAGTAGACCAGGACACGAGAATATTACGCACTTACCGAGTTTTGTCCTTTTTGTCACTATAGTTGACGCCCATGGTCTCCGGCAGATCGTAGGCCTTCGGATGCAGATATTTTCCGCGTTGCTCAACCGGCTTCTCCTCTTCCACCGGAATCCGGTTCCTCTCTGCAAACCGATCCTGGCGAATTCCCGTCACCTGCCAGGAGACTTTCAGACCCGGTTCTCCGCCCGCAATCTCAAAGCCGTTGCCGGATATTTCGCGCGCAATGTAGAGGTTCGGACCTGGTTGTCCAATAGGTGTAAGCTGGTAGCGGAAATCGCGGTTCAGGGCTTCGAACCACTCCGGCAAGTCTACTCGCGCCTCGCCATTGCCATCCAGCACAACATTCCCGTTGTAGACGTTCATCATGTCCGGGCTCTCCACAAAGGAGTGGTAAAGGTATTTGTTCTCCGGGTCAAAAGGGTGATCGATCTTGAAACCACCACCTCCTTTGGTTAAAAATCCCGTCACCTCGACTGTGCCTTGAAAGTGCCCGGCCTTGGTCCCGTAACCATAGATTGCGGGACTCGTTCCGTAGTTCACAGCCCAAACCGCACCCCAGTTGTTCCCCTTTGACACGTTTGCGTAAGCCCTAAGTCCATCACCATCGCCAGTTTGGTTGTCGAAGCTTGCTCCATAATAGGGAGAGCTGGCTATCATCCTCATGCCCCCGGATGACCGAACGGAAAATTCGTTCTCCATGCTTGAGCTGAAATCCCCATCCGTGCTATCGGCCCAAACGAAAGAGCCGCTGTGATTTGCCCTGGCCTTTCGCCCGGCGGCAAAGCTGAAGTTGCCTTGTGCGGTGTTGTCGTAGCCCCCGGGGACGGTCGACCATTTTCCGGTGGCTTCGTTGCTATAGCCCCCAGCGACTGTAGCCTCGAGGTTACCTGCTATGTTCGCTTGACCCCCGCCCACTGTGGCTTGGTTGGCACTGGCTTGGTTCAGCCAGCCCCCACCGACAAAAGCTCTGTCGCCGTCGGCTGTGCTCTGCTCGCCCCCGCTGACTGTGGCCCGGCTGCCGCTCGCTATGTTGGAGGAGCCTCCGCCGACAAAAGCCGCATCGCCGTCAGCTGTGTTCTGATTGCCCCCGGCGACTGTGGCCCGGTCGCCGCTCGCTATGTTGAATCCGCCCCCGCCGACCGTGGCGTAGCCACCGCTGGCTCTGTTGGTCGATCCCCCACCGACTGTGCACATGCCGCTGTCCGCTGTATTGTAGATACCCCCACCCACTGTGGCGTAACTCGCGGCTGCGCGGTTTCCATATCCGCCATTTACAGTGGAGGATAAAGAATTTTGCCCACTGGTACCGGTGGTGCAGATGACACCAAGATTTACCATGGTGTGTGCATTGAAACCATAAACCACGTTGTTAGCGGCGCCCCGGGCAATGCCCCAGTAATCATTGGTATAAAGCACGGAATTGTCAACGTGCCAATTGGAGCCAGATCCAGGTGCCGCCGTCAGAGCACTGTCTGCCACCATGGATCGATAAGCATAACCCACGCTGGTAAGTCTGATACGGGGCATAACCTCTCCCCCAACTTCCACCTCCAGCCAGTACGACTTATCGAATGCCAAATTCAGTGCTGTTGATTTTCCTAAAGTCACGTTGAATAATCCGTTGTCAACATCCACCCCGTTTTGAGTCTCGCTCCATTGAAGGGTCCCCGATCCGGTGGTATCGTCGTAAATCTTAAACGTTAGATTGCGCGCTCCGTCTATGGGAATCCCCCCGGCATCCGTCAGCATACCCTGGTAGTTGATCAGGGGAGGAAACGCCGGCGGCGTAGTAGCAGAATCAGCAAAAACCAGCACCGGAATCAAAACCGCCCCCGCAATCAGCAAAATCGAAAGCCTCTTCATCGCTTCCTCCAACTTGATTTATGAATTTAAAATTTCTGATCATTGGAAAATCTGCCCCTATGGGTCGTATTATTCAGACAGACTTCTGATCACTTAAAGTCGCAAATCTTGCCCCCGGTGGGATTTGATGCTCCTGACGACCGGAGAGACTACTTCAGAAGCATCATCTTCCTTGACTTAACGAAGCTTCCCGCCTCGATCCGATAGAAATACACTCCTGAGCTGACCTCGATCCCGGCATCATCCTTACCGTCCCAATCGATCACCTTGTATCCCGGTGTCTGTTGTTCGTCCACCAGGATTCGAACCCGCTGTCCCAGGATGTTGTAGATCTCTATCTTGACCTGGGAAGCCTTTGGCAAGGCATATTGGATGATGGTGGTGGGATTGAACGGATTGGGATAGTTCTGCCGCAGGTCAAATTCTTCGGGACGCTGAGTTAAATCAACCTCGTCCCACTCCACCGGCGACATCTCCACCACCCAGGGATTCCAGAAACCGGTATACAGCTTATAGCTTCCTGTGGCCTGATACCCTGTGATGGACTGACCCACTGACGAGGAGAGCCTGTATCCGCCAGCAGTAAGCCACATGGCTCCTCCGCCATCCAAAACCTGCCGGGAGATGCTATCTCCCTCGGCTGCTATACCACCGGCATTATCCCCTGACCCGATGTAAGTATAGTTTACTCTGCTTCCGTTCTCATCTATGGCGCAAGAACTCCATTGGCTGATGCCAAAGATGCACCCCACTAACAGAATCGCAAATAAGAGAAACTTAAGCTTTTTTGTCATGCTGAACCTCCTTTAGCAAGCGAAAGTTCTTGTCATAAATATCACCTAAAGAAAATGAAAATATTCCTCTTTGTCAAGAGAATTTATGTGAACAAAAACACAACGACAGGCACCTAAATGTACCGCTCACAATTTCTTCAGGCAGATAAATGTGTTGAAAATAGAAAGGTAGGAAAAGATGGAAATCGATTTAACAAAAGTAATTTAGACGTGATTTGCTCGATAAATTGGTTTTATAGGGATGCAGTTATCCTTTTCTCACAAGAAGCCGACGGTCTGACAGCAGCACGATGATATGAATATACTTCAACCGCTGACTCACGGAGACCCGGCTCCGTCTGATCTCACTGCATGTTAATTTATTTGGGTAGGGAAACCTGTCTTTATCTCTCCTTTGCGGATGTACTTCCAACAGCTGCCTTCAACCATTCGATTTCGCGCTGTTGTTCCTTTATCGCCTCCACCAATAAGGCTACCAGCCTGGCGTAATCCAAGGATTGAGCGTCGATACCGTTTTCTTCGTACGCCACCACTTCGGGAATCACCTTTCCCACCTCTTCGGCTATCATGCCCAGGTCGCGTTTGCCGTCGGTTGTCCAGTCGAAATACACCCCTTCCAGCTTCTGCACCTTTTCTATTGCGTCTGAAATAGGTTGGACGTTTGTCTTCCATCTCTTCGACGAATAGACGCTCCAGGCATCCGCCACCGGATTGGTGGCAGAGCCCATTCTCACCGTCAGGATATTGCCCGGGCTGACGGTATCGATACCCACCTTGGTCTCGCTTTCGGTGTTGCAGAATATGACCGCATTGGGAGTGGAGGTGGTGAAATTCAATCCGAATGCAAAGGTATACTCCGCACTGCTGGTAGCTTTTACTCCACAGCCGGCAACAAACGAACTGAATGCTGCCGCTGTATCGATAGATCCACCACCTACGGTCGCAAACTGACCACTGGCACAGTTATGTTCACCACCGGATACGGTTGAATACCAATGCGCGGCGGAGTTATGTTGTCCACCTCCTATGACACCATAACTGCCGGTAACGGAGTTGCTTCCTCCTCCGGCAACTGTGGCACCGGTGCCGTCTGCGACATTCCAAGATCCTCCGCTGATAGTGCCGTATGGCCAGGTGGAACTGTTATTTTCTCCACCCCCGATGGTCACATGAGATTGGCCGGCGGTATTGCTCCTTCCTCCGCCTACAGTTGCATACATTCCGCTGGCAACATTGCTTTCTCCTCCAGCCACCGTAGCACTGGTGTTGTCGGCAATGTTCCATCCTCCTCCTGCGACGGTAGTTCGAAAGTCGGTAGCCTTGTTCTCCCTTCCCCCACCCACGGTGGCATGATAATCTTCGGCACTGTTTCCAAATCCTCCGCCCACAGTGCAGTATGTGTGATCGTAACCCGTGGCTCCTGTTGTGCACGCCACACCCAGATTCACATGGGTTGAATCCGCATTGCCATAAAGCACGTTGCCATATCTGGCAAGACCCCACATGCCTTTGGTAATGAGAGTTGTGTCGGCGGTATCGGTTATCCGAAATGTCCAGTATTCCGAGCCGGAGCCTCCGGGTGCGGAAAAAGCATACGAAGCCGTGTCTGCCCTTTGCGCCCGGTAAGCATAACCGGCGCTGGTGATCCTCAAACGTGATAGCGTCTCACCCCCCACGTCTACTTCCAGCCAATACGACTCGTCGAAGGCCAAATCCAGAGCGGTGTTTGTTCCCAAAGTCACGTTGAACAACCCGTCCTCTATCACCACACCGCTGTGGGTTTCGCTCCACTGGAGATTGCCTCCGGTGGTGTCGTCGTAGATTCTAAAAATCAGTTCATAGGAACCGTTCAACGGGTCTCCCAGATCGTTGGTGAGCATTCCCTGATAGTTGATCAGCCTGGGCATGTCCGCATGAGAGCTTGCCGGACAAATCATCAACGCACAAACACCTATCAGAAACAAGACCTTCTTCATTTCTCCCCCTATGTTTGATTTGGACCTTAACTTGACTTTCAGGATTTTCTTCTGTGAAAAAGCCTGACCATTGGCTTTGCTAAAACTCTGGCATCACCACGAGCTGCGGTAAAAGATAAATCTACTGGGGAACGGTCATTTGAGAAGCGTCATCTTCATACAGTCGACGAAATCTCCGGTTATTATTCTGCAGAAATATATCCCCGAGCCGACCTCGACTCCGCCGTCATCCTTTCCGTCCCACCGGGCTTCCTTGAATCCGGATTCCTGTTCCTCATCCACCAACAGTCGTACTTTCCGGCCCAGGAGGTTGTAGATTTGAATTCTCACCTGCGATGCCCGGGGCAAGGTATATTGGATCAGCGTAGCAGCGTTGAATGGATTGGGATAATTCTGCTTCAGCTCAAAGTCCGCCGGGAACCAGCTATTTTCATCCTCCTCCACCGGCACGGCCCAGGTGATCCAGGGATTCCAGAAGCCGACGTCCATGCTTATGCTTGCCCCGATCTGTTTTCCCGCCATGTATTGACCCACCGAAGAGCAGAGCTTCAAGTTAGATTGGGGGAGCCAAACCGCGCCCCCCTGATTCAACGAGCTTTGAGGAATCTGATATGCTAAAGAGGTCGAACTCACCCAGCCAAGGATTAAACAAAAGACGAATAAAAATCCGACTCTCAAAATATCGGTCGACATATTTTTCATAACTCACCCCTCAGGTCCGTGTTTTTTCAGGGATAATATGTTTGGGTGGGACGTTGAAAACCTAATTTTATTGTCGGCTGAAATCTGAGATTGATAAGCAGAAACAGAGGGGAGGCATGCCTGGAGAACTGGTGTTCGCCTGAAGGATTTGAAGAAGATATCAGAGTGCGATCACTTTAGTCTTTACGCGATATCAAGTACCGTCTGAATCTTGAACCAGCCTTTAACGATCGTGGTCATGCCGCCGGGTAAGGATATGGCTGCTTTCGCCTCTGCGATCAAACTACATTCCGACATAAAAGACAGCGTCAACCCGCCAGAGTATGGTGACAGCTTATATCTTCCTCCACCCGCTCAAAAACTGCAAAAGAAGCCTTGCTCCAAATCCGGATGCACCCTTGGAATGATAGGAATCATCTTTTTCCCTGAAATCGACTCCGGCTATGTCCAGGTGTATCCAGGGAAATCCTCCCACAAAGTTCTGCAGGAATGCGGCAGCCA
>CAYOSZ010000092.1:0-8098 GCA_964406715.1 uncultured Ignavibacteria bacterium
GACCTACTTTGCCATTCAGCAGATCTCCATGCTGGGAGGCATCTTAAGCGGCCCGGTCATCTCCAAAAGATTGGGGATGATCAAGACGGTGGTATTTACCCAGCTGGCCTCCATTCCCTTCATGCTGATTTTGGCCTTCACATATAGTCTGCCTGCAGCGGTGGCGGCCTTCGTGTTCCGCGCTTCGCTCATGAACATGGGCCAGCCCATTACCACCAATTTCGCCATGGAGAAGGTAAACGAGAAGGAACAGGCCTTAACCAACGCTCTTTTGATGCTTTCCTGGACCGGCTCCTGGGCCATCACCGCCAATCTCGGTGGTAAGTTAATAAAGGCTTATTCCTTCACGCCACCACTTCTGATCACCATTGGACTGTATTTTGTCGCCAGCATTCTCTACTATATCTTCTTCTCCTCCGAAGAGGATAGGAAAATGGGTAAGGTGATCCTGCCTTTAAGGGAAACTTAGATTGCGACAACTTCGGATACTCACCATTGTCAATAAAACTATACCTCGATTCTAGAGGATCAAACCGCACCTCGGCGGGATGTTCTATCTCACCTAGATCGAAACTAAAGGTCGGTCTGAAGGCATACGAGTCGCAGGGGCAGACGCTCCAAATCCAATCCAGTGCTCTGTAACATAAATTTATACGCTATGGAAGTTGTATGTTTTGTATTATGTGGGCTAAAGCCCAATGGGTGTGGAACTCTTAACTTCATCCCACGACCTAAAGGTCGTGGCAATAAATTGCAGCAACTATCATACCCTAAACTTATGTTACAGCCGACTAGTAAGTTGATTCTTCTTGCTTAATCGGGGGAATTTATTATCTTTTTATCAAAGGGCTGACCCTTACAAGAGTCATCCATAATGGCGAACTATCTTTAGCCAGCTCCAAAACCGGAGGTATCGTGCGCTATCTGACCATAGTTTTCTGTGTGATCTTTGTTATTTTTTCCCTTCACCTTGTTCAATCACCCATTGCCCAGGCCGGTATAAATGAGGCTCCCGATATACTCTGGTGGTTCGATCTGGACGCTCCCTCGTTTGGGTCGGCTGCAGTGGGTGACATCGACAAAGACGGCAAGCTGGAGATCGTCTTCGGAACATACTTCGGCGATGAGCACGTATATGCTCTGAATGCCGATAGCGGTACTCTACTATGGAGTTACAATACCGGAGGCTGTAATGATGCTTCGCCAGCCATAGCAGACGTCGACTTAGACGACACCCTGGAGGTGATTGTTCCGGCGTCTTCCCCTTGCCGGGTATACTGTTTCAACGGAGTCACCGGCAGGGTGGAGTGGTCGATCTCCACAGGTTCCAACAGCATAGACTCGCCTCCGGCAATAGCCGACCTGGATAACGACGGCAAGCCTGAGATCGTATTCGGCACCTTCTACGGTTACGTTTACTGCTTAAACGGGGAGGACGGAAGCCAATACTGGCGAACCAGCCTGGGAACCAACAGTTACATTCAGTCCGGACCCAACGTTCTGGATTTGGATGGAGACCATCAACTGGACGTGGTGGTTGCCCAATGGGCCGGAGACTTAAGGGTTTATGCATTAAGAGGAGATTCCGGCTCCGTGCTCTGGTACTCGGACGAGCCGGACGACTATATGTATCACGGGGGCTCATGTGCGGACGTTGACGAGGACGGCAAGCCGGAGATAGCCATTGGCTGCTACGACAATCGGGTTTACCTGCTTAATGGTGAAGATGGGAGTTTAGAGTGGGACTACCCCGCACCCTATTATGTGGGTGCCCCCACCTCGATCGCCGACCTTAACAATGACGACCACCTGGAGATAATCTTTGCCTCCTGGATCAGAATCGGGGCACTTTCCCATACGGGAAGCCTGCTGTGGAGTTATACTGCCGGAGAGGGCAACTTTCGGGGAACAGCCATTGCGGACGTTGACGGCAACGGCGTGCTGGACGTAGCCTTCGGTGCAGACGACGGTATCTTAAGGGTGTTGACAGGCGACAGCGGCCAAGTTATTTGGACATACAATCTGCAGGCACACTATGGAAACACTTTCGAGATTGATCATGCACCGGTAATAGCCGATTTTGACAACGATGGTAAGCTCGACATCTTCATCATTGGGGGGTACGGGAATTCTTCCCAGCCTGAGCTCAGCCATGGGCGAGCCTATGCGCTTATTGCTGGCGATGGTACGGGCCCAGGCTGGCCCATGTTCCGACACGATTTAAATCACAGCGGTTGTTTTGATGGATACCCACCCTACCAGCGGGGCGACGCCAACGCCGACGGCGTAATCGACGTGGCCGACGTTTTATACCTGATAAACTACCTCTTCAGAAGCGGACCTGTGCCTGAACCTAAAGAAGCCGGTGACGCCAATTGCGACGGCAGGGTGAGCATTTCCGACGTGATCTACCTGGTGAACTATCTTTTCAGGGGCGGACATCCCCCGGGCTGTTAGCTGCTCAAGAAAATGCCGATTACCGATGCTGTGGCCGAATCTCTGTCCTTGGAGGTTCGGCCCTTTATTAGTTTCTGGCTATTCTCCAGTTTTGTGGATCGAATTCTAAGTGAGTAAGAACACGGTTAAGAAGTTAACGGAGGCGACGTTTTATAACCTCACCCCCTGTCCCCCTCTCCTTGTTTAAGGAGAGGGGGAACAAGGGGGAGAGGTAGTAAAAGACTAAATATTGTGCTTCATCCTAAAAGATAAATCCTGAAGGTTAATGATATATCCGGTGACAAACTTAACGGCATTTTTCTGCCGAAGCAAGAATTGCTCCCCTTCTTTTCCTTGATTTTTTAGTTGACATTGGGAGTTATAGTAACTAAACTTTGTATGGCTATCAGGATCTGAAGATATTGATGACTATCAAAGCTGCTATGCAAATCGGCAGTATGGAACCAAAGGCAAAAGGCAAAATAAAGGAGGAAACCAAAGATAGGACCACCGAGGGGACTATCACGTAGAAGACTATGTCGAATACCGCTCGGGTGACCTTGAAGGCCACAAGAAAGAGAACGTAAAAGACGACCAGATCAAAGGCGAGCTGGCCCAGAAGACCCCAGTGAGAGTAGAAAAACAGATTTGCCTCCTCGAACCACTTAATCGGCAGGGCAAAAACCGTCGCCATCGAATTTAGTATATCAAGTATGAAGGGAGGCATGATTTTAATCCCGATCTGGGGTTAGTTCCTCAACCGGTTCTATGGTCAAGCTGGATTCACCAATCCTTTTGAGGTCGATCATCCTTTGAGTCAAAAAGTCCTTGGTGCTGATCCACTTTCCGGACATGGAGAGAACCTCTTCCTCGCTCACGTTACTTATCCAGGAGATGGTAAGACGGTCGATATGCTCCTCTCCCTCTTGATCTGGTTGTGGTCTTGCAGAGGCGACGGTTAGGTTTTCCATGTGCAGAGTGAACTTGACCTTCACTTTAAGCCCCCTTTGGTGAGAGGTTGGCTTTCCGCTTGAGATTCTTGCAAAACCTTTGCCTGACCAATGATCTTTTTGAAGACAGGATATGAGGAAGTGAAGTAATTCAATCAATGGAAGTTAGCCGGTGTCAACATATTGAACAGATACCCAAACAGCTAAAAAGAACTTTTGTCGGATCAAAACGTATGGGAAATAATCCATAGCCTGTTGTCTTAATCCTTTGAAGGAATGTTCAAAAATAATCCATGTTGAAAGAGCATTTCAAGTTAGAACAATTGGGCACTGACGTTCGCACCGAGGTTATGGCGGGATTCACCACCTTTCTCACCATGTCCTATATCATCTTCGTCAATCCCCTTTTCTTAAGCTTCTTTGGTGATCCCGCTTTAGCAGACAAAGCCCTTCCCTTCTCTGCCTCTCTCACCGCCACCTGTCTGGCTGCCGGAGTGATGTGTATGGTGATGGGATGGTGGACCAACTATCCCTTTGCCCTGGCTCCGGGAATGGGCTTGAATGCCATCGTGGCTTATCAGATGGTTGCGGGAATGGGGCTTTCCTGGCCTTCTGCCATGGGAGTAATTGTGCTGGAAGGAATAATAATTACCATTCTGGTTATCACCGGGTTCAGGGAAGCGGTGATGAACTCCATCCCCCTTTCTTTGAAACAGGCCATCTCCGTGGGAATCGGTTTGTTCATCGCCTTCATCGGTTTGGTTCAGGCGGGGTTTGTGCAGAAAAGCGAAGCCACACTGGTTACTTTGGGAAGCTTCGACAACTTAGCGGTGGTGGTGGCGATATTCGGGCTTCTGCTGACGGCCATCCTGCTGAAGACTAAGGTGAAAGGGGCTTTGTTGATCGGCATCCTGGGATCGACCACGCTGGCAATTGTCATCAACTATGCCTCCGGGCTCACCGCTTTTGCTGACCCCAATATAGCCAAGCTCCCGTCGTCTGTCGTCTCCATGCCGGATTTCTCCACCGTGGGGCGTTTTGATTTTTATGCCGTCTCCAAATTGGGTGTGGTCACCGCCACCATCTTGATCTTCTCGGTGATGCTATCCGATTTCTTCGATACCTTAGGTACGGTAATAGGTTTGGGGGGGGAGGCGAAATTTTTGGACGAGAAGGGCAGTCTCCCCCGGATAAACCGGGTTTTGCTGGTGGACTCGCTCTCTGCGGTGGCGGGTGGAGCCAGCTCTGCCAGCTCGGTCACCACCTACATCGAGAGCGCAGCCGGAATCTCTGCCGGCGGCAAATCCGGCCTGACCACGATGGTGGTGGGGATCTTCTTCTTTCTGGCCATCTTCCTCTCCCCGGTAGCCGGAGTGGTTCCCAAAGAGGCAACCGCCCCGGCTTTGATCATCGTGGGTTTTTTGATGCTCTCCATCGTCAAGCAACTCCCCTTTGAAAAATTCGATGAGGCGTTCCCCGCTTTTTTGATCATGATAGTCATGCCATTGACCTACTCCATCTCCAACGGCATCGGCTTCGGCTTCATCGCCTTCACTC
This sequence comes from uncultured Ignavibacteria bacterium, assembly GCA_964406715.1. Classification (GTDB taxonomy): domain Bacteria; phylum Zixibacteria; class MSB-5A5; order MSB-5A5; family SM1-73; genus SM23-73-3. Next base: position 4,944 of record CAYOSZ010000092.1, read on the forward strand.
TGATCAAACTTTTAAGCGGAAAAGGGAGAGAGGTTCACTGGCTCATGTATTTAGTCTCTCTTGCCTTTGCTGTGGATTTCGACATCCCGGCACTTAAATCGCTTTTTGGATTTTAACATTTTGTCTGATTTCCTTTTGTGAAAAGGGTAAGGGTGAGCAGGAAATCAAGTAAATTCAAAATGCAAAAAGTAAAATTCGAAATTACAATTCAAAGTTCAAAAGATTTCACCTCCACGCTTTGAATAAAGAATTAGGATGAAGAGAAAGCAAACATCATTTAGAGCCCCCTCACCTTTGATCCTCTCCCCGGAGGGGAGAGGAAAAAAAGAATAAGATTCCCTCTGTCTTTGTGGGATAGGGATAAGAGGATCGGATGCAGAGAGTTTCACAGAAAAGGATTGGGAGTATCTCACACCAATTAGAGAAAATCTATGGGAGGAAAAAATGGGTGGTTCATTCCGATCCGCTTTCCGAGCTGATCGCCACCATCCTGTCTCAAAACACCTCGGATCATAACAGCCACAGGGCGTACGCCAGCCTAAGATTAAGATTCAAATCATGGGACCAGGTGAGGAGGGCAAACGTACGAACCATCGCCGCCGCCATAAGGTCGGGGGGTTTGGCCGACATAAAAGCTCAAAGGATTAAGAGTATTCTTCTGCAGATTCACCAAGACAATAACGCTACCGATCTAAATTTTCTTAAAAGATGGCGAACTCAAAGGGTGAGGGAATACTTAAGCAAGTTCAAAGGAGTTGGGGAGAAGACCATCGCCTGCGTTTTGCTTTTTTCTCTCAAGAAGCCGGTCATGCCTGTGGACACGCATGTGTTGAGAGTCTCCAAAAGGTTGGGCTTAGTTACCGAAAAAGCGGATGCCAAAAGGGCGGAGGTGATACTGGAGGAGCTCGTGCCCGAAAACAAGATATATCAGTTTCATCTGAACCTGATCCAGCACGGCAGAAACGTCTGCAAGGCGGCAAATCCCCGATGTGAGAGATGCGTATTGCTTGAAAATTGTGCTTATGCCAAGAAGTATCGTGCTGGTTCGCGTGGTATCACCCAAGTGGTCGAGAAGGTGTAGCCTGGGTTTAAAAGCTGGATGTTGAATTTGACATGGGAGTTCGCTTTATTATATTATTGTAAGATATAGCCATCATTTCTGAATGGAGGGAGGAATGCCCAAAATCAACGTTCTGAAGGAAGCCGAAAAGATCAGGAAGCCTTACACCCCGTTTCCTCTGGTCAACGTAAACGGTTCACACGTCTTCCTGGGTTTATTTGAAGGGGACTACTTGAAACACAGGCATCCCTATGACGAGTTCTTCTACGTCATCTCCGGGGGAATCGAAATCGAGCTGGACAAGGATACGGTGGCTCTGAAGGCGGGAGACGGATTCTTGGTGCCCAAGAAAACCTGGCATAAAACCAGAGCCAGAAAAAAAGCCATCGGGATGATCTTCGAGAAACAGGGGTTACATAGCGAATTCGCGAAAAAGTGAGGTTTTCGACAGAGAAGCCTCACTTATCTTTTGAGGAGACGGGTTATGGGTAACGTAAATCGACTCCGGAGGGGATTATTTGCGCCTGGTTTCGTGCTGAGAGATTCGAAAGGAAAGAAGATCGGGCTTTCTGATTTTCGTGGGAAAAAGAACCTGGTGCTCTTCTTTTGTCACGGCAGGAGAAATAAGTCTTGTCTGGATTGGCTGGAGGAGTTGAGTCGTTCTTATGATCAGTTCCAAAAGAGGGGGACCGAGATATTGTCTTTTAGCCAGGACGAAAGGTGGATTTCTCATCGGATAAAGGAGGAGAGGAAAATCCCCTTCCCAATCTTAAAAACAGAAGGGGAGCCTGAATTTGATTCCCTGGCTCCGTCTGTGAGCGAGCAATACGGCATAGAGGTGAGTGAGCCCGGGGGTAAGGTTCTCCACCCTGCTATTTTCATAGTGGACAAAGGAGGAACGGTTCGCTTCAGAAAAGTTTTGACCCAATCGACCGACAGATTGCCCTTAGATGATCTGTTGTGCGAATTGGAGAAGTCAGGTTAAGAGATCGAAATATTCAGTTGGAGATGAAAGTATAAATCATAAAATCTAAATCAAACGCCCCCATTCCCGGCAAGTAAAGGGATACGAGATCTTCATAGTATTTCACACCCTGAAGGTTTCCGCTACTCCCCGGTTTCTGTAGATGTATACTTGTCCCTTTGATGCTCTTCGTTTACCTTGCAGGTGCGATTCGCCCATCTGTGGATTAGGATGCCTTGAGTTACCAACCATCGCAATCCAACAGCCCAAAAAGGCAAAATAATTTCAGCAGCGCAACACCGGATAAGCGTAAATTTCTAAATGTTTGTTTGCGTATCTGGAAATTATTTTTATCTTGTCTGGTATGTTGGATGAGATTTGGACACGGTTAACTACCTGGTTTGGTAAGTTCATCGGTAGTTTGAAGCTTTCTGAACGGCGGGTTTTGATCATCCTCTCGGTAGTGGTGGGTGTGGGGGGAGGCTTTGGTGCGGTGATCTTTCGATGGCTCATCGGATTCTTCCATACTTTGTTCTTTGACTATGGGGCTCTCCTTTTTTCTCAGATAACCTCTCAACCCAAATGGCTGATTCCGCTGATTCCCATGGCCGGAGGGCTGGTGCTCGCTCCCATCACCTATCGGCTGGCCAAGGAAGCTCGAGGACACGGCGTGCCGGAGGTGATGCTGGCGGTAGCATTGAGAGGAGGAATCATTCGGCCTTTCATCGCCTTGGCAAAATCCATCGCCTCCTCCATTTGCATCGGTTCCGGCGGTTCAGCCGGGCGGGAGGGCCCGATTGTACAAATAGGTTCCGCTCTGGGTTCCACCGTTGGTCAGATGTTCAAGATGTCGGGAGAAAGGGTGAAGATACTGGTGGGTTGCGGAGCTGCCGCCGGGATCTCGGCGACCTTCAACGCACCCATAGCCGGAGTCTTTTTTGCACTGGAGATCATCTTGGGCGACTTCTCCATGTATGCTTTCAGCCCGGTGATCATCTCCTCGGTGACGGCCACGGTTATCTCTCGTGCCTTTTTGGGTAACTATCCCGCATTTGTTGTCCCCCATTACCATCTGTTGAGCGTTTGGGAGATGCCCATGTACATAGGCTTGGGATTGCTGGCGGGCGTGTT
>CAYOSZ010000093.1:0-8044 GCA_964406715.1 uncultured Ignavibacteria bacterium
GCGGTTGCAGGAGTTACCTCCTTTGAGGGAGGGTATACGACAAGGTCTAAATCAGATTTAAAAAGGTGGACGCTCATTCAAGCGTCCACCTTTTTCATCGTCAGGCTTGTTGTCGAGCGGGTTACCAATCTTACCTATAAACCTTCTTTCTTCAAGCGTCCCTACTCTGCAGCCCAGGGCGGGGTGCAGCAGAGTGGATTAGGTGCCGGACCGCCTCGGTACAGGTAGGTGACCAGATAGACTACGTCACCCACGTTGACTATGTCGTCGTTGTTCACGTCGCCCACACAGGTATTAGGTATAGGCGCCGGACCGCCGCGATAGAGGTAGGTTACCATGTAAACTACGTCGCCCACGTTGATTATGCCATCATCGTTCACGTCACCGCAGGTCACTGGTATTCCTTCAGTAGTGAAATCCCATTCCGGACCAGAGGTCTCCGCTCCCTGTGGGTCTCTGGCTACTATCCGCCAGAAGTATTGGGTGTCATAATCAAGGGTTCCAGGATCATAGGTCGTGCTGTGGTGGTCAGGTACAAGCAGAACAGGAGGAGAGGTGTCACCAAAATATATATCGTAAGTCACGGTATTGCCCGGATCAGGATCCCCTCCAGTCCAAGCCAGATCCACCTCTATGGACTGATCAATAGCTCCATCCGGTGGAGAAGGATTGCTCGGCTCATATGGTGGATTGTTGGTTTCGCTGGTTATCACAAACGCTAAATCGAGCGGGACTTCGGTGATCGGATCGAAGAGTCGCCAAAACCAAGGTGCGGGGGGCATCCAATTGTCAGACCACACCGCGACATTTCCGTATTGAGGACTTCGTGACGTCTTCCAACCCCACAACGGCGGCTCAGGCTCCAAAGAATACTCTTGAAATCCTGGTGGGCCGATGTCGGCCATAACCATCAACCAGTAAATGGTCCCGCTATCTTGGTAGAACGGCTCAGGGATGCTGTCTATATCGTATCGGAAGTATGAATTGTGGTTGGGAAGCTCATACCAGTATGCCCACGGTTCAAACCATCCTTGTGCACTCTGACCTTCCAGAGTCACCTCGAAGTCCGTGATATAGTCCGACCATAGCTCTGTCCCCGGCCAGGTGATGCCATCCTCGTGAATGGACAGCTGGAAGCCAAGAATGGGCACCTCTACGTCATCCAACCACGAACCCCAGAAGTGGATGTCCGTAATCGGCCCTGACTTCGTACACATGAAGTCGTCGGCTGCCACAATCCCCGGATGCACGTCATAGCCCTTGGTGGCACAGATGTCCCAGCCTTCCGGATCGGGAAGCTGCGGATAGTGCATCTTGTGGTTGAGCCACTCTTCTTCCCCCCGGCAAATCAGATGTCCGTAGTAGCAGGGTTCCCGCCAGGTGTCGTCTCGACCCTGGCTCGGCCATGTCCCTTGATATCCGACGCCTGCAACATCCTCACAGTAGATGAAGAATCCCAGTGAATCGGGCGGCATGGCCAAATCCAGATACTCATCCGCTGACCCATAAGGTATCATGATTTCATAGTCTACTACTCCAAGGGGTCCGATGCCGATCCCGAAGCACGTTGGACTCCAGGTATCACCACCGCCTTGATTGTCCATAGAGCACGTGTAATCCGGTGGAAATCCACAGTCGAAGTCCTGGAGCCAACGCCATCTCACATAGCTGCCTGAGGTGTGGTATTCCACCCAATGGTTCCCTTCGGTGGTAGCGGAGGCCGGAAAACAGCCATCGTAGTTATCGTCGAAGTAAAGTCCAACCTGGTCGAGGTTATCAAGCGTTTGGTCCACCATATTCCTGACCGCGAAGTAGACACCAACATCATCTTGCTTCAGCCAGAGATAAACTGTGCCCAAAGGATCGGGTACACCATCGTGCTGACCCGTTGTATCAGAAATGTCATACATATTAGCATCTTCCCATTCCACGGCGTCGATGTACCCGTCGCAAGTAGGAACTGTGCTCAACCAGGCGATAATCATCTCACTTCCGGCGGGATTGTGAATGGGCTCCGTTTGTGTTGCAGGGGTCGCTCTTTTAATGGTCTGGGGTCCGCTGGTCATTCCCGGTTCTTCTCCATCTGTTGTATATGCCGTCATGGCTACGAACGATGCAACCAGCGCAATCGCTAAAGCAAATATCACCAGTTTTTTAAAACGCCAACCTTCCTTCTTTTTCATCTTCTATTCCTCCAAATATTAAATATGCGCCTCTGCGTGATTGATCTTTTACCCGGTGGCTTCAGGACAAAACCAAAAAATCCGTTGTCTCAAAGTCTACCTCTACACCTCCTTCCGATCTTATGGTTATTTGCCGGTGAAATCAAAGCTGCTTTTTGAGGTATAAATGACCTCCGCAAATTCTGTACTCTTAAAAGGCAATCAAAATTTGTGCTTTACTCCTGCAAAAATTACACTGCTAAAATAAAAGAAAGACGTAATCTAAGCTTAAAGAAAGATATAGAAAGCTATAGATAAATGGAAGACTGTCTTCTTTATTATCCCCCGAGGCTACTAACTACCATAATAAAAGAAAAAATCCCTATTTGTCAACCTCTTTTTGTCGCTTTTTATAAATCTTTTAGACATCTCTGTATAAAATTCTCATTCGTTCCTTTCTGCCTTACAAGATCCTCTGGTCTTGCCGATCGGATATGTCCACCATATGGGTCTATCCAACACCTAATAAACTTCCGAAATCCCTTCTTCTGCAGGGGATTTCGGAGCAACCGTATTGTAACGAATACAAAAAGGTGGACGCCTTCTCAAGCGTCCACCTTTTTCATGGTCAAGCTTGTTGTCGAGCAAGTCACCAATCCTACCTACAAATCTTCTTTCTTCAAGCCTTCCTACTCCGCAGCCCAGGGTGGGGTGCAGCAGAGTGGATTAGGTGCCGGACCGCCTCGGTAGAGGTAGGTGACCAGGTAGACTACGTCACCAACGTTGACTATGTCGTCATTGTTGACGTCGCCCACGCAGGTCATCGGTATAGGCGCCGGACCACCCCGGTAGAGGTAAGTGACCATGTAAACCACGTCACCCACGTTGATTATGCCGTCGTTGTTCACGTCGCCGCAGGTCCCCGGTTCTACTTCACCCGTGATCACAAACGACAGATCCATGGAGGTCGGCACGCATTCGTGGTAGATCCAACCGTTGAGGATCATGTAATCTGGTGTTTCTGCTCTAAAATCGATGGAAATCCACTCCGGGTTGTAGGTGAGCGTTAATGGAATTGTATAAGGGCCGCCTTCTTGAAAATAACCAAAGGACTGACGCCCTATGTAGACTTCCTCTGGAATTGGAGGATCAACAAAATCTCCGGGCAGAGGCGGTCTGCCAGGCACCCCTTCCAGCGACCACATGTCGGTTGACCAGTTTATGGCAACTTCAACAGCTCCCATACCCACCACCCAGAACTCAAACTGGATCTCTTTTAGATGCTCGTAGGTGAAGGGATTGTCGTAGAACCACATGTTCCACCAGCCAAATTCCGGGTAGAAGTACCAACCGTTGCTGTAGAAATTGCTCGACCCCAAATCCTCGGGTGTTCCTGTCGCATCGAATTGGACGTCAAACCAGTTGCATCTGGGCGGCTCGACAAGCGGGAACCAGGGACCCGCGAAAGGATTATCTGACCAAACCGCATCATCCATAAAATGATCCCGCGAATTTTTCCAGCCCCACTCGTATGGTGGGCTGGACTCCACAGCGACTGTTAACCAGTATATTGAATCCCTATACTGAATGAATGAATCCGCTGGTGGATTAGCCTGGTCGAAGAAGAAGTCATACTGCCAGTAGGGGACATGGTCGTTGCAGATCAACTGGCCGGTGTTTGGATTAAACCAGGACTCCAGCGTGGGCGGCTCGGACGGTACGCCTCCGAACTCCCCCCACCATTCCCACAGTATTTCGCCCGGCCTGCTCCAGGGAGTATCCTGATCCGCCGGAATATTGCGGTGGATGAAGAGGTAGAAATAAGGCATGGGAGTGAGAAAGTCGTCGGTCCAGGGATTGCCGTCCAAGTTTTTCCAGGAGCCCCAGAAGTGGATGTCCGTGAGCTTACCGGTTCCCGTACACTGCCAGTCGTCAGATAAGACTTGGGGTGCGACGGCATTCACGTCCCAGCCGATCAAATCCGGGTACTGCGGGAAATGCATCTTGCAGTCGGGGAAAGGGTCCTCATAGGTCAGCTGGAAGCACATGTCACGTGGTGTGCCAAAGGCGACGCTCCCGTCCACCCAGTCCGGGTATCCGAAATACTCCGACTTAAATACACACTCGTGCATCTGGATGGGATCTTCGTGATAACCCCAGCCGGACTGCGGCGGATAGATACCAACCCCCTGAATGGAGATCCAGTACTTGGTGAATGGGCTGAAGACCACCGGAGGATTTGGCAGGGTAACCGAGTACTCAAAGTAAGCATTCCCCAGATCCACCTTGTTGATTTGGTAGTCGGCAAAACGATATGTCACAAAATCCCTGCCCGGTTTGGTCCCATCACCGAAATCGTCGTAGAACTTGATCTCCCAGTCAAAAAAGCCATCCTCGGCGGGATCCCAGTAGCCGCCAATCCAGTGGACGTCATTTACCCGCTGAAGTACGTCGAACTGGAAGTCATCCGCACAGATGGCATCAAAGGGGTAAGCAGTATCGCGCTGCGATGCGTTCAGACCATTGTAATCCATCCCGTTATCATAAACAATGGCTTTGGTAACGGGGCTGGTCCAACTGCGAACGCCTTCCTCTTGAACCTGTGTTTTAAGGTCTGCTGTATACGCTACTGCGGCTATAGCTGCTACCAGCGCTATGCCTATCGCCAATATCACCAGCCTGTTAAAACGCCAACCTTCTTTCTTTTTCATCTTTTCTTCCTCCAGATATGAAAGTGTACCTCTTTTTCGTTTAGCTGGCTAAATATTTTACTGGCCACTTCTTTATGGAAGTGTAACCAGATACGGGATTGACCGCCGTTTTTGAAAATGACGATCAAAACTTTGAAAATCAAAATTTTAAATCAAAAATTTGGTTCTCCCCTTAGGCTGGACAAAAGAGTTGAAAAAAACCCTTCTCATATGATCCGATATGATTGAAACAAGACAGCCAACCAAACCAAATGGCATATGAGATCGAAATCTCATGTGCACCTCTGCGTGACTGATCTTCTACTGGCTGGCTCCAAGACAAAACCCTAAAACGTTGTCTCAAAGTCTACCTCTACACCTCCTTCCGGTCTTCAGGTTCTTTGCCGGTGGAATCAAAGCTGCTTTTGAGGTATAAATTACCTCCGCAAATTCTTTGATTTTCTAAAGCAATCAGAATTTGTGCTATACCCATGCTGAAATGACGCTGCTAAAGTAAAAGAAAGACTTACTCTCAGCTTTGAGATAGACAAAGGAATAGATGATTGGAAAATCTTCTTCCTTTATTCTCCCCCGAGGCTACTAACCATGCAACCACTATAATAAAAGAAACAAATCCTTTTTTGTCAAGTATTTTTTCGTCTTCCTGATAAATTTTTCATACGTGATTGTATAATTTTATTATACATTCATTTTATTACCCTCCATTACGCCCAGAACAATATCCTGCTTATATTCAATGGTTTAATTTTACTTGTTTCACCAGTTCCCATAGTTCAGGATATAAGAAGCCTTGCTGGCAGGATAAGTCTTTGAGTTCTAAGTAGTTATGAGTTCGAGCTTTAAAGAGATTTTATGTTCTGTCAGATCTTGTCAGCCTTGGCGGTTGTGACCTGACACAAGGGAAAATGTTCCTCTCAGACGCCCCCGTCTGGATACAGCCCCAACTATGACCTTTGGCTCACTTAACGCGGGCAGCAGTGGATGCTGGGGGATACACCGCCTCTGTATAGGTAGTTGACCAGATAGACTACGTCACCCACGTCTACTACACTGTCAGGCGGATTCTGGACGTCACCGAAACAAGGATCGGGAATGGGTTCAAGACCACCGCGGTAAAGATAGTTGACCAAATAGACCACGTCACCCACATTTATTTCCCCATCATCATTAGCATCACCGCATAGAACCCCTATACTTACCGGCAATGGATCAGACCATTCACTGAGGACACCGTTTTGATCCTTTGCCATAACTTTTATCTCATAGCTGCCCTGGTCCGCCCAGGTATGACCTGCTTCTGCTATTTGGCCCGAAGCAAGCGGTCCGGTCCACCCTGAATACGTCTCGTCCCCCCAGTCAAACAGGTAATACAGGCTGTCTCCATCCGGATCGGTCGTGCTCGATGAGTAGATGTATTCCTGTCCTGCTGCTCCCCCCGTTTCACCCTGGGGGGTTGTCGGTTTGGCCGGCTTTTGTGAATCACCGGCGATGAGCAGCGAGGGATCCCCAAAAGGCTGAAATTCCTCCAGCGTTATGTAGTCGATCTCGTCCATGACCGAACTTATGTAGTCGGTCACACCATGAGCCCACAGTTCTCCGAAAGTGGCATCGCCGCCCTTGAAGTTGCCGGACATGATAAGGCAAAGCCTCTCGATGCCCTTGGTTATTATGGCGGTTCCCCCGTAAGAGACGTCTATATCCGTTCCGCCGAGGTAGGCAATGGCGCCGCCATCGGGATTGGTTACGAATGCCCATCCGAAACAATCGGGTGCCACATCATACTGACAGTGATAGCAGGCATCGGATACCACGATGGGAAGCTCCTCTCCATTGGAGAGTGCGTTTACCTGCGAGTTGGTATAGTTTCCATACGGTATCCATTGGGAGCTCTCATGCGGATGCGTGGCCCACACGTGAGTGTTTCCATGTCCGTTGAAGAAGACGATGCCCGCCCCCTGGTTGATGGCATTGCTGATGTTGGAAGCATAATACAACGATCCGTTTGAAGCCCATATCCGGTGGGGAATGAAGCCGCCCAGGGTATCGGCCACGTGCTGATTGACGTATTCCCCCTCATCCACCTCCTCTTCATCCCCGGGCAGAGAATCACCTCCCATGAGCACCAGATCGGTAAACCAATCCTGGGTGTGTGCCTCCCCATTCTCGTAGGTGATGATTTTATTCACGCAGGTGATAACCTGGGTTTCATTGACGCAGGCTAACCGACCCAGATAAACGTCCGGATAAAGATCGACGTCGTCATAATTGCCGGACCAGTTATATTCACCGAAAACGTCATTGTCGTTGGAATCCCAATCGGAGAAATCCAGGCTCTCATCATACACGTCGGCATAATACAGATCGGACAGGAAAACCCAGTAATCCTGATAATCATATTCGAAATATATATGCGTATACCTGCCGGGAACCTGATCTGCTCCTCCCACCAGCAAAACAAAGGTGATTCCCCAGCTCTCTATGGCATCCTTGATGAAATATTTTATCTTCTCCGGCTCATCCCGACCGGTGTATTCGGCAAAGATATCCTCCGTGGTCTTCAGAAAGGTTTGCACGCCGCGGGCATTCTTGTGAACAATCAACGGTTGAAGTTCCTCCGAGAACGTGCTCGGGGCAATGATGACCATATCATATTCGTCGGGAAACGATATGGGAGCTTCAGGCTCATCATAACTCACGCTTATATCAACGTTCTGGCTGAAGTAGAGCAAATTTTGGCCGGGAGAATATCTTACCGGATAGCATTGAACTTTTAAAAAAGTAACCCGCTCATCTCCCTTAATTCCTGCGCCGACGTGGTAACTGAAACTTTGGGTCGGATATAATTCAGCACTCCCGTAAATTTCATCGCTTGGCACCCGTTCCGACGGAGCTTGCATGCCGGTTTTTGGAGTCGGCTTAAGACCTGGCTTCACTGGTTTTATCAGCATGATCTCTCTTTCCATAGAAAAGCTTACGTCGACGTGGTTGATCTTTGATCCAAGCGGGAGGGTAAATACTTTGGTCACCACGGGCAAAACCGGTTCTCCCATCTTCGACAGGGAGGAGGTTGCTTCTTTTAGATTCACGGTTGCGTATTGATCCGTCTCCTTGATGATAGGTGATGAAACAAAGATTGATTCCTCAATCGTCCTCGGATTATAGGTTGGATCA
>CAYOSZ010000094.1:0-2484 GCA_964406715.1 uncultured Ignavibacteria bacterium
AAGATATCATGTTGAGCACAATAAAGGCAAAGCTGAAGCAGGCATTAAGATTCTTCTGGGGGAAAAGGCTGATCAGATACCCGCTTTTACTTGGGGGAATCACAGCAGTGTTTTTTCTTTTGTTGCTTCTGACTGATCGCGTGATCATGCCTATGATGGTTCATTGGGGAGAGGCAACTGCGGTGCCGGATTTGACTGATTTGAATCTGGAGGAGGCAGAATCGATTTTACGGAATAAGGGATTGAGCCTTCGGGTAATGACCGAGGTGTATGATCCCACCAAACCTCCGGGAACCGTCCTTTCTCAAATCCCTGATCCCCATACCAGGGTCAGAGAAGGGAGAGAGGTTAAGATAACGATGAGCAAGGGCGGGGAAACGGTTTTGGTGCCCAGGCTGGAAGGCGTTTCCATGAGACAGGCGGAGCTTTTGTTGATGCATGAGGGATTGGCATTGGGCGAAATAAGCTGGGTTCCATCCGATTCCTTTCCCCAGGATGTGGTGATCGCCAGCACACCGTCGCAGGAAACCTCGGTCCCGCTGGGCATGTCGATAAACCTGAAAGTTAGCCTGGGGATTAGACCGGATACGGTGGAGGTGCCCGATCTGGTGGGGATGAACTTGGACGAGGGCAAGAAGCTTTTGCGGGAGATGGGGCTTGAGCTGGGAAAGATAAAATCCACCCTGAACAATGATTTTCTTCCCGGGACGATTCTGAATCAATCTTTTCAGCCGGGCGTAAGAATCGAAAGGGGATCCAAAATAAATCTGGAGGTCAGCGTCATCGAATGATGGGAGTTCCCTCCGGATGGGGATCAAATAACGATTATGATCGAAACAAAATGGTTTTGAGGTTCGTTTAGCGGTTTCGAAGCTCGTATGGATGATCGTAGATAAGTAAGTAAGCTCGGCTTTTTTTTCAAGCAGAGAGCGTAGATTGCCAAGTTTCGATATGAGCTTCACCAACGCAAACTGAGTACTTTCTTTTATGAGGTGACAGATGGTAAAAGTGGCACCGTCTCTTTTGTCTGCTGATTTCAGAAACATTGAAAAAGAAATCAAACGGGTAGATTTGCTCCATCTGGACGTGATGGACGGACACTTCGTGCCCAACATCACCTTCGGCCCCATGATAATCGATGCCATAAACCGATGCACCGAACTCCCCTTGGACGTTCATCTGATGATCGAGAATCCGGATTCTTTCGTGGAATCGTTTGTTAAAAGCGGCTCGGATTATCTTACCGTAAGCTATGAGGCTTGCAGGCACCTTCATCGTACCATAGAGTTGATCAAAAGTTTTAAAGTCAAAGCCGGGTGTGCTTTGAATCCCGCCACGCCTTTCAGCGTGATCAAACCCGTTTTAGAGAAGCTCGATCTGCTCCTCTTGATGACGGTTAATCCCGGATTTGGAGGGCAGAAGTTCATATCGTCAGTTTTACCTAAAATTGAAGAGGCAAAGAAATTTATAGGGAAGCACAAATTGAAAACAAAAATAGAGGTGGATGGGGGTATAAATCCCCAGACAGCCAAATTGGTGAAAAAGGCAGGAGCTACCATTTTAGTAGCCGGGGCGGCAATCTTTAAAAGCAAAAACTATTGTCGGATAGTAAGAGAATTGAGAGAATCCTGAGCACTTATATATGACCTCACCCCATATTTCCCCTTCAGGATTAACACTTCTCCACAAAGTGGAGAGGGGGACTAAGGGGGAGAGGTAAAGGAGGATTCAAAATGTCAAAGAAATGGCTTTATCTGAGTTTGATTGTTTCATTGATCATCGGGTTATTTTTCTTTGACTGCGGCAAGAAGAGCACCAACAGAGACGATTCTACAGGTGTGGGTTTGCCGCCTCCACCACCATCCCTCATCTCGCCCGCCAACGGAGCTATCGGCGTAGCTGCCAGCGTAAACCTTAGTTGGAATCCCAGCGATGGAGCTCTCCGATACGAACTGCAGATTTCCACCAGCGATTCGTTTACCAGTTTCGTTCTGGACAAAGCCAGTATAACCTCAACCAGCTATGTGGTCAGCGCTCTGGCTGAGACGACCATGTACTTTTGGCGGGTTAATGCCGGCAATGATTACGGCACTTCCGACTGGTCAAGCGTTTGGAGCTTCACCACCGGTACCGGCACTGCCCCGGCACCACCGGTTCTCTTATCGCCGGCTGATGGTGCCACCGAAGTCACCAACAGCCCAACCTTAAGGTGGAATGCCAGCGCCTGGGCAGGGTATTACACCCTGCAGGTATCCATCGACAGCCTGTTCTCCAACTTCGTAATAAACAAACTCGGCATAACCTCAACCAGCTACACCGCAAGCAAATTGGGCTATTCTACTACATATTACTGGCGGGTGAATGCCATCAATGATTACGGCACCTCTGCCTGGTCCAGCGTGTGGGGGTTTACCATCGAAAGCGAAAGCGGCGGCTGGGATACCTACAATACATCCAACAGTGGATTGGCTGACGACCGGGTTT
>CAYOSZ010000094.1:2494-8028 GCA_964406715.1 uncultured Ignavibacteria bacterium
CATGGCAATCGACGGCTCGGGCAACAAATGGTTTGGAACCTGGGCCGGGGTAAGCAGGTTTGACGGCGGCAACTGGACTACCTACGACCCCTCGGAGAGCGGGATCTATGTCGAAGCCATAGCTATTGATGCCTCAGGCAACAAGTGGTTTGCAGCTTCCGGCGGGGTAAGTAAATTTGACGGCATCAGCTGGACTGCATACAATTCAACCAACAGCGGTTTGCCCGGCTTCGGCGTCTCGACAATCGCCATAGATGCTTCGGGCAACAAATGGTTTGGAACCTATGGTGGCGGTGTGGCTAAGTTTGACGACACCAGCTGGACCATCTATACCGTCAGCAACAGCGGTCTGTCTCACAACTCCATATGGGCAATTACCGTTGATGTCTCAGGCAACCTGTGGTTTGGAACTGCAGCCGGTGGGGTTAGCATGTTTGACGGAGACAGTTGGACCACCTACAATACCTCAAATAGCGGACTGGCTGACAACGGCGTCCTGGCTATAGCTATCGATGCCTCGGGCGACAGGTGGTTCGGAACCTGGGATGGTGGCGTAAGCAAATTCGACGGTGTCGGATGGACCACTTACGATGTGGACAACAGCGGACTGACTCGCAACTCAGTCTGGGCAATAGCAGTTGATGCCTTAGGCGACAAGTGGTTTGGAACCGGGCATGGCGGTGTATGCAAATTTGACGGTTATAATTGGACCATCTACGATACCTCAAACAGCGGATTGGTACACGATTATGTCAGGGCGATATCCGTTGATGTCTCGGGCAACAAATGGTTCGGAACTTTCGGGGGTGGCGTAAGTATGTTGCATGAATGATAAGCTGAAGATGATTGTCTTTTATTCGTTAGTCGAGGTTGCCGCCAGACGGGACTCCGGCACCCTCACCCTTTAGCTATGTGGTAGGATTAGGGCACCCTGCCACAACGATGTGGATATCGTGTTGAAACAAGAGGATTTTTGTTGCTAATATGATTTAATAGTTTATATTATAGGTTTCGTATTTGAGCCAGAACTGGCGGATAATGACCATAGAGAAAAAGGCTTCTCCGTTAGTTAAGTAATTTGTGATTAATCCTATTTAAAGAATATGTTTGAAGATTTAACCATAAAGCTGGAAGGGATTTTCAAAAAGCTCCGGGGAAGGGGAAAGCTTTCTGAGGACAACATCAAGGACGCTTTGAAAGAGGTAAGACGCGCGCTTCTGGAGGCGGACGTCAATTACAAGGTGGTCAAGGATTTTATCGGCCAGGTACAAACCAAGGCCATCGGTCAAAATGTCTTGCAGAGCATTACCCCGGGTCAGCAAATCATCAAGATAGTCAACGACGAGTTGACCGCCCTTCTGGGGAAGGAGAGGGTGGAGGTGAAATTCTCTGCCCAGCCTCCTACCGTCTTCATGCTGGTTGGTCTGCAGGGGTCGGGTAAGACCACCGCCTGCGGTAAGCTGGCGCGATACTACAGGAAGAAAGGAAAATTTCCTTTGCTGGTGGCAGCAGACGTGTATCGTCCGGCCGCTAAGGATCAGCTCAAGATTCTGGGAAAAATGCTCGATCTTCCTGTTTTTTCCTCGGAAGACGATCCGGTGAAGATATGCCAGACCTCAGTTGAGCATGCCAGGAAAGAAGGCAGGGATTTGGTGATAATCGACACAGCCGGAAGATTGCATATCGATGAGCCTTTGATGCTGGAACTTTCAAGGATCAAAAAGGCGGTTTCACCCCAGGAGATCATTCTGGTGGCGGATGCCATGACCGGACAGGATGCGGTTAACATCGCTGAAACCTTCGAGGAGAAGATCGGGTTGGATGGAATCCTTTTGACCAAGATGGACGGGGATGCGCGGGGAGGAGCGGCGCTCTCGGTTCGGGCAGTCACCGGCAAACCCATAAAGTTCGTGGGGGTGGGAGAGAAGCTGGATCAACTGGAGACGTTTTATCCGGATCGGATGGCTTCGCGCATTTTGGGGATGGGGGACGTGGTCTCTTTGGTGGAAAAGGCTCAGGATGCGGTGGATCTAAAGGAAGCCGAGAAACTGGAAAAGAAGTTGAGGAAGGAGGCTTTCACCTTGGATGATTTCTACGTGCAGCTTCAGCAGCTGAAGAAGATGGGACCTCTGGAGTCGATTATGGAGATGATACCCGGCATGGGGGGGAAAATGATGCGAGGGCTCAAGATCGACGAGAAAGCCATGGTGCGGGTGGAAGCCATGATCAACTCCATGACCAGGGAGGAAAAACAGAAACCTCACCTTATAGATGGAAGCAGAAGAAGGAGGATCGCCCGGGGAAGCGGTACGTCGGTTCAGGCCGTTAATCAGCTTTTAAAACAGTTCTTCATGATGCAGAAGATGATTAAGAACATGGCCAGGATGGATATGAAGAAACTGGAGAAAGGCTTTTCATCCTTACACTAGTGAAAACCCTGGTCGGGTTCCGGTTTTGATCTTGCAGTCAAACGGTTAAAAGACTTTCAAACATGCAATCTTTGAGGATGAAATAGAGAAGACAAGAAAAAGAGATAATGAAATAAGAAACCATATTAAGCGGAGGTGAACTTGGCGGTAAAAATCAGATTAAGAAGAATGGGCGCAAAGAAAAGACCCTTTTACCGGTTCGTTGCCACAGATTCCCGCATGCCCCGGGATGGCAGGTTTATTGAGATTTTAGGCCATTACAATCCCATCGATAGACCGGCAAAGGTGGAGGTGAAGGAGGAGAGGATTTACTTCTGGTTGAAACAGGGTGCCTTACCGACTGATACGGTCAACAGCCTTTTCAAGCGGATCGGACTGTGGAAAAAATGGGAGATGGTCAAAAAGGGAGAAGATGTTTCCCAGATTACTTTAGCTACCCAGCTTAAGGAAAGATCCAAAAAGAAGAAGAAGAAGGGAAAGGAGGAGGCTCCAGCGGCTGAGGAGGGTCCAAAGGTGGAAGCTAAGGCTGAAGAGCCAAAAGAGGAGGAGAAAGAAGAAAAGAAAGCAGAGGTGAGGGAGGAAAAGAAGGAAGGGGAAAAGAAGGAGGAGAAAGAAGAAAAGAAGGAAGAAAAAGAGGAAAAGAAAGCAGAGGTGAAGGAGGAAAAGAAGGAGGAGAAGAAAGACAAGAAAGAAGAGAAAAAAGAGGAGAAGGAGGAGGAGAAGGAAGAAAAGAAGAAGGTGAAAAGGGAGGAAAATAAAGAAGATAAGGAAGAAGAAAAACCAAAGGAGTAACTTTGTTCTGTGGAAATGTAAAAGGGGAAACGAAATGCCAAAATTTAATCCCCCGAAAGGTAAAACCACGGACAAAGTTAATTATCAAACCCAATAGAACAACCGGGTATCTTAATAGAACGTCTTTCTTCCTTTGGATTTAGAGTATTCTCTGAGATGAATAGAGTAAGTATAGGGCAGATCTCGCGGGTACGAGGAATAAGGGGGGAGATGGTAGTTATCCCCTTAACCGGCGATCCGCAGAGGTTTCTCGGACTTCAAAAGGTCATGGTCACAAAAGAGAAAAACACTAAAGAGTTTGAAGTAGAAAGAGCACGGGAATTCAAGGGAAAGGTCCTTTTGAAGCTGAAACAGGTGGACAACTCCGAGCAGGCAAAAAGGCTTGTGGGGGGGTTAATAGAGATAGAAAGAGACCAGCTGGTTGAGCTTCCGGAAGGAGGATATTTCATATTCGACATAATAGGTCTTGAGGTTATCACCACCGGAGGAGAGAAGATGGGCTGGGTGAAAGAGGTGATCTCCCTTCCGGCGAATGACTTATACCTGGTGGAGGGCAAAAAGAAGACCTACCACATTCCAGCGATAAAAGAGGTGGTAAAGAAGATCGATCTGGAAAAAAAGGAGATGATTATAGAGCCGATGGAAGGTCTTTTGGATTTGTAAATCGAAACCGCCTATGCTGATCGATATCTTAACCATTTTCACCGGCATGTTTGCCGGACCCCTGGATGAAAGCCTGATTCAGAAAGCCAAGGAGAAGAATCTATTGGAGGTGCGGACGCACAATATCCGGGATTTCGCCGAAGACAAGCATAAGACCGTGGATGAGGCTCCTTTCGGAGGAGGAGGAGGCATGGTGATGAAGCTGGAGCCGTTATGTAAGGCATTGGATTCTCTTTTGGATAAAGATGCAGAGAACTTACAGACCAGCATAATCTTGACCACACCTCAGGGGGAGAAATTTTTCCAGAATAAAGCCCAGGAACTCTCCCTGAAAGACCATTTGATAATAATATGCGGGCACTACAAGGGAACAGACGAAAGGTTAAAGACGCTTTACCCGGTGGAGGAGATTTCCATCGGTGATTACGTTTTGACCGGAGGGGAGATTCCCGCATTAGTTATGGTTGATGCAGTGGTGAGATTGATCCCCGGGGTGCTGGGAGATTTTGAATCGGCTCAAACCGATTCATTCTTCGAGGGAATCTTAGGGCCTCCGGAGTATACCCGGCCGGCAGAGTTTAAGGGATTGAAGGTGCCGGAGGTGCTTCTTTCCGGAGATCACCAGGGGATCAAGAAGTGGCGAAGAAAAGAGGCGTTGAAAAGGACTTTACACAGAAGGCCGGATTTGTTAAATTTAGAGCAACTTTCCGACGAGGAAAGGGAATGGGTCAGGGAGATGAAAGGGAAAAAAGGATAAGGGATTTTCAGTTTACGCCAACGATTAAGACGCGACAAACGTTATTTCTGCACGGAGGAAAAGATGGACCCGATATCAGCTATTGAAGCTAAGCACCTGAAAGACAAAATCCCGGAGTTCGGTCCCGGAGATACGTTGAGAGTCCACACCCGGATCAAGGAGGGGGACAAGGAGAGAATTCAGATATTTGAAGGCGTGGTGATTCAACGGAAGGGAAAAACCACAGGTGCGACCTTCACTTTGAGGAAAGTCTCCAGCGGGGTGGCAGTGGAGCGAATCTTCCCCTTGCACTCACCCAATCTCACTAAAATCGAGCGGGTACGGCAGGGAAAGGTGAGAAGAGCCAAGCTCTTTTACCTGCGTGGACTGAAGGGGAAATCAGCTCGCATACAGGAGAAGAGAAAAGAGGAAGAAAGAAATTCAGAGCCCTGATGGTTTGAGCAAAGTGCCAATTCCTTTCCTTTAGGATTTCCATAAATCCTGCTGGGGGAGTGAAGAATTGTCGATACCTTTCCCCCAGCCAATTCCCTCTTACTTCTGAGACCATTAATCTCCCCCCTTGCAGCGAAAAACGTTCTCCATGATGGATAACTCTTCCGGGAGGTTCTCTGTCCATATTCGAATCACTTTTCTCTTCATCTAAGTTCTTAAAGCAGGCAACGCTTTTCGTCGGGTAAATCCCTCAAGGTGAATCCCCACACCACAGCTGCGTTTGAAATCAGCTTCCGACCAATTGTCAGGATCTTTGTGTTCTCAAAATATATTAGATTCTTAAAGGTCAGATTCACAAGCCAGCATGCGACGCTTTCAGTCGGGTGTAATAATAATAACACCTATCTTAAGTTAGGTGCTGTTATCTTCTACCAGATGTTTTTCTTGAGAAAATCTAATAA
>CAYOSZ010000095.1:0-5631 GCA_964406715.1 uncultured Ignavibacteria bacterium
AAACTTGTCGGTTGCTGATCTTCCTCTGCCCGAGGGAAATTCTTGATAATTGACTAATAATCAATTCATGCTGTTGTTGGAGCTTACCAGCTACGGAACACTCATAGAGCGTAGGAAGATTTTTCCAGGATAAAAACTCCCCTCATCTGGTCTTATCTTCTGTTTTTTGCCGTTCCCCCGGAACAGGACAGCTCCTCCTTAGTCAGGTGCTGATTCCCAGCATGGGTAAAATTATTCCATAAAGAACCAACCATCCCCCCACGATCAAGATGGGAATCAGTATGCTTTTGAAATCCATGATTTTTTTCCTCACCGCTCTTTTCCTTTGAAAATCTATTTGTAAGGAGGAAACTCCTCCAAAATCCTCCTCTATCACGTGCAGGCTCTATGTCCATACCCACAGACGGGGCAAACTATCTCGTCACCTTCTCTTTTTAGTCTGGCGAAATGACAAAAGGGACATTCTTGCCCCTCTAATAAAATTTCAATGGTATGCCCGGAGCTTAATGGAGGTTTTGGGCTAACCGGCAAGTTGCCCCGCACCTTTTTTAAGCGGTGGCTTTCATTTTTAGCTTGACCTCTTAAGCTATCTTTTGAGACATTTTGATCTGTATCCAAAATTCTCTCACTCACACAAACTTCTGCACTCTTTAGCCATACATCTGTCCATAACTACAGTGATGCCTTTTTGCGAGGCTGAAAAAGCGGCAGGATGATTCACCACGCCCTCCTGCATCCAGATGAATTTGACGCCCACTTTGAAGGCTTCCTCCACAATGGCGGGCACATGTTCGGGTCTGCGAAATATATCTACTATCTCCACCTTCTCCGGTATGGAACTCAGATCGGGATATGCCTTTTCCCCCAGGATTCCCGTCTCCTTGGGGTTGACCGGAATTATCTTGAATCCTCTTCCCTGCAGATGTCGAGCTACCCCGTTGGATGGTCTGCTGGGGTCCGAAGAGAGCCCCACCACCGCCACCTTTTTGTATTTCTGGAGTATCTCCTTTATCTGTTGGTCTGACGGATTGGTATAGTAAAGAGCATCTTTCAATCGTGGATTTTCCTATGTAATTATCTTCTCGATCTTCTCGACAAACTGTTTCTTGGGTACTGCTCCTATGATCTGATCTACCACCTTTCCTCCGTTGAAGAAAATAAGGCAAGGGATGCTCATGATTCCATATTTGGCAGCGGTCTGACTGTTTTGATCCACGTTCAGTTTCCCTACTTTCAACTTTTCCGCATACTCGTTGGCGATCTCCTCCAAGATAGGATGCACCATCAGACAGGGCCCACACCACTCCGCCCAGAAATCAACCAGGCAGGGCTTATCAGATTTTAGGACTTCACTTTCAAAATTGCTATCGTTAACCTCAACCAGCTCGCTCATCTTTACCTCCAAAAGTTTACAAATTAATGTGAAGATGATTTCATTTCTTTCAATATCCTTTCCACCTCTTTCAGTCTCTGCACATAGAGATCCAATCGAGAAAGATGGGCTTCGATATTTTTGGTTTTATGAATCTCCCGTGCCGGATAACCGAAGACGGTGGTGTCATCCGGGATATCCTTGGTGACACCCGATTGGGCTCCGATAACCGCCCGGTTTCCGATCTTGATGTGCCCCACCACTCCCACCTGTCCTGCCAGGATGACGTCGTTTCCTATTCTGGTACTCCCCCCGATTCCCACCTGTGCTATGATGACGCAGTTTTCTCCGATATCCACATTATGCCCGATCTGAACCAGATTGTCTATTTTGGTACCTCTTCCTATACGGGTGACTCCCAGGGTGGCACGATCTATGGTCACGTTCGCCCCGATCTCCACATCATCTTCTATCCTCACCCCCCCTATCTGCGGAACTTTTTGGTGGGCTCCTTTCTCTTTAGCGTAGCCGAATCCATCCGAACCGATCACCGTGCCGGAGTGAATGATCACCCTTTTCCCTATCTTTACGTTTTCCCTGATGGTGACGTTAGGATAGATCAAAGACCCCTCCTCTACCATCGAACCGGTTCCTACGAAACTGCCTGCTAAAACGGCAGCTCCGCGTTTTATCCACGCTCCCTTTTCTAAAACCACGTGTGGTCCTAAATGCACACCCTTCTCCAGTTTTACCTCCTCCGCTAAGACCGCAGTGGGGTGGACAGATTCGGGATAAGTTTTTTGGGTATCAACCAGAAGCTCTACCGCCCGGACAAAGGCAAAATAGGGATTGGGGTGTTTGATCAAAGGTATTTTGATTCCTTCGACGTCCGCCTCTTTGCTTACGATAACCGCTGAAGCAGAGGTGCTTTTCAAAAAAGCAGAATATTGGGGATTGGCCAGAAAAGTTAGATCGCCTTCTTGAGCCTCTTCGATTCCAGCCACTCCCCGTATTTTGATGGAAGGATCTCCTGCCAGTTCTCCGGCTATATGTTCAGCGATCTGGCCTAAGTCTCTTTCCCTTTTTTGAGATGTCCTCACCGGGTTGACCTGAATGTTTAAGATCGAAATGCTACTCCAGCCTGTTAAGTTCCTCTAAAACCTGATCAGTCAAATCCAGGCCGGATTTGGCATAAGCTATGTTACAATTCACCGAGTCGAAGATCATGACGTAATTCTCCTCAGTGGCGATTTTCTCCAATACCTGGTAGATCTTATCCAGAATTGGTTGGGTCAGCTCGGCATTCCTTTTTTCCGCTCTTCCTCCCGGACCAAAGATGTCATTGGTAAGCCTCTTATATTCAAGCTCTTGAGCCTCCAGATTCTCCTCTTTTTCTTTTCTTTTGGCTTCGCTTAACAACAGCTTTGTTTTTTCCAGATCTTCCTTCAAGCTGTCGATATTCTGTTCCAACTCCGCTATCTCCTCTTTCCACAATTCCTCATCCTTGTCATATTCAGCCTGAGCATCCTTAAATTCCTTGAACTCCTTGTAAAGTTTCTCCGAGTCCACGTAACCGATTTTACCCTCCTGAGAGCGAGTCTCGCCTGCCCAGAAGAGGAGGGATGCTCCAACCAGAAAAAAGACTATGGTGGAGAGTCTGAGGGTTTTTCTCATTACTTTTTTCCTCCACATAGATATGGATTTGACTCAGGCTCTTTTCTTTCAGGCTTTAGGGCCGTTGTCCGGATGCTTTCTCAGAATGTGGTTCCAAACTGGAAATGCGGTTTCCACTCTCCTTTTTCCGGGTGGTCGAATCCATAAGCGAAATCAAACCCGATAATTCCCATTCCAGGAATAACCAGCCTCACCCCCAACCCGGCTGATCGGAAAAGAGCCTGATCTGAGGTATGCTGAAGCGCAAATGGCTTCATACTTTTTCCATTCAACCAGGCATTGCCTGCATCAGCAAAGAACAGAAGATACATCTGCTGTTCCATTAGAGGGTACTGTAATTCCACATTATATACCAGAACGCTTCTGCCTCTCATATCTATACCCTGGGAGTTGACCGGACCGATGGAACCGTCCGAGTATCCCCGGATCATCCCATCCGGATCCGTCCCTCCCGGTGAAAAGCGCTCGCTGTAAATCTCCGTTAAATCTCTGTCCCTCCCGTCCAACACACCCACTTTCATATGACCTGCCAGCACAAATTTCCAGAAAACGGGCAAAAAATAGCTGGCTTCAAATATGTGTTTATGATACGAAAAATCTCCCCCCAAAAACTCTGCTCCCACCTCCGTACTCCACGAGAGGACGGATCCCTTGGTGGCGAACTGGGGAAGATCTCTGGAATCCCTGACAATGGTAAAAGTGGTGGTAGCACTGTTTCGGGGCCAATTCACGTCTCTCAGATAATGCCAGATCGTGTCTGTGGGGGTACCCGCAGAATCGTATTCGATATAGAGAGGACTGAAGTCGTAATATTCTACCCGCTGCCAGCGATAACTCCAGTATACCCTGAAATAATTATCCGGCCAGGTTAGTCTTCTGCCTAATCTTAACGCGAATCCCTTGTTCTCTTCAGAGAAATTATCGTACCATTCTTGATTGGTCTGGTAGATGTCAAAACCGACCGAGGTGGGGGTGCCCCGGAACCAGGGTTCGGTGAAGGAGAGATTTATGGTTTGCGTCGTTTTACCGAAGTCCCAGTTAAGACTGAGATTCTGTCCATTGCCACGAAAATTGGGAATGCCCAGACCTATGTTTCCCACCAGCTTGTCCCGGGCACTATACCCTGCCCCGAACATGATCTGTCCGGTGGGCTTTTCCTCCACCTTGATGATTAAGTCAATGTCCCCGTTTGGCAAAACCTCGTAATCCGGCTCGACGTTCGAGAAATAATTCAGATAGGTAACGTCGCGCAGGCTGCGCATCAAAAGAGAGCGCCGGAATCTCTGCCCGGGAAAAAGCATAAGCTCCCTTCTGATCACCTTTTCCTTGGTCTTGGTGTTTCCCTGAATGTTTATGTAGCGGACGTTCGCCGGCACCCCCTCGGTTAGGTGATAGGTAACGTTTACCACATCACCCTGGGTGGTGGTCTTATCCTCTACCTGGGTGTATAGATACCCGTCTTCCTGATAGAGGAAATAGATGTCGCTCAACGTTTCGTCGTACTTCTTTTGAGAATAGACCTCCCCCTCTTTGAATTTCACCAGTTTTTCCAGCTTATCCGAGGCAAAGAGCTGGTTGCCTCCCCAGTTCACCTCACCGAATTTGTATATCTGCCCCTCGTTTAAGCTGATCCGGATAAACAGATTTTTCTGTTCGGGTCCATACCAGATGGAATCTGATACTATCTGGGCATCCAGATACCCTTCCTTCTTGTAGAATTCAACGATTAACTCCTTAGCCTCGACATATTGATCCGGATCGAACTCTCCCCCCCGCCACCAGCGATCCTCTTTGTTTTTCATCTGCTTTCTGACCTTGGATGCCTTGAAAGCTTCGTTTCCCTCCACATAGATTTTTTTGATTTTAACCTTTTCCCCTTCATCGATCTTCAGCTTCAAGATAACCTCTCCCGGGGTTTCCATGGGTATCAACTCTGATTCGATTTTGGCGGAAAGATACCCCTTCTCGCTATAAAGTGATTTAATCTCACTCACGGCAGATTTTACGTCCACAGGTGTCGTTACTTTGCCGGGATTGATATTTATCTTTTCCTCGATATTCTCCCTCTTGATCTTCTTGTTTCCCGAAATTTCGACTTTTGATAACCGGGGATATTCTTTCACCACCAGGGTAAGCTTCATTCCCTCTTCCGATTCCACACCTTCCGCTTGAACATCCGAGAACAAATTCATGGCGTAGATTCTTTTAATGGCCTCCTGGATGGTGGTGGCCCTTATCTCGGAACCGATTACCAGACCGGACATGTTGATAATCAGGGACTGATTCACGCTTCGGTTACCCCTCACTTCTATCTGAGTGATAACCGCAGCAGAGCATATCTGAAAAAGAATGAGACTGACAAAGACAAAGAGTATGGTGATCGTTTTAAACATTTTCAACCCCGATTTTTTGTTTTGGGCACCTACATCGGCGGGCATATCTTTATCATCCTCTCGCATCAATCATAATTCCGGTGGAAGAATCCTTTCGATCTTCACCTCGGTATATCCCTGGCGGTGTCCTTTCCTTCTTCTGTATTTCAATCTTCTTTTAAACTTAAACACCGTGATTTTGTCATGCTTGCC
>CAYOSZ010000095.1:5641-7962 GCA_964406715.1 uncultured Ignavibacteria bacterium
CCCGAACCAACGACTTCCCCCTCCACCTTGGCTTTTTCCACATAAGGCAATCCGACCAGGGGACTGACGCCTCCAATAAACAGAACCTTATCGAAAGTAACCTTTTCCTTTGGTTGAATCTGAAGTCTGGGTATCCTCACCCTTTCCCCCTC
Source organism: uncultured Ignavibacteria bacterium (assembly GCA_964406715.1). GTDB lineage: Bacteria > Zixibacteria > MSB-5A5 > MSB-5A5 > SM1-73 > SM23-73-3. Next base: position 5,794 of record CAYOSZ010000095.1, read on the forward strand.
TTTGACGCTGAATTGAAATCCACCGGACTCTAAGATGGCATACATAAAATTCCTCCTTGGTCATTTCCAGATATAGGTTACGAAAATTTGCTGAAGCTTCGCGGTCCCATTTTTGATTCCCGGCCAAAAAGCATTCTAATGTTTAAACCGCCTCATGTCAAGCCAAAACTATCTTCTGGACTTGAAGGTATCGGTTACCTCCGCGTTCTTATTAAGATCAAAAACCTTGAACTCGTCAGAATGTAGCTGAGGGTCTTTCACCAATTCTATGTCCAGCTTGAGCTGTTTGCTCAGCTTGCGAATACGGCTGACCTTTCCGTCTTCTAAGATATGTGCCTGGTCCGGATGAACTATCAGCCGGTAGTTTCTGGAGGCGCCGCCTACCCTGGCCCGACTGAACCATCTCTCGATTTTCATGGCCACGGTCTCCTTGGAAATTACCCTTCCGATTCCTCCACAGCAGGGACAGGTTTGGCTTAAGGTATGAAGTATCGAAGGTCTGATTCTTTCCCTGGTCATCTCAACCAGTCCGAAATCGGAGATGGGCAGGATGCTGTTTTTTGAGCGGTCGTGCCTGAAGGCAGCTTTGAATTCATCGAAGACCTTTTTTCTGTTCTCGGCCATCTCCATATCGATGAAGTCCACGATGATCAATCCCCCGATGTCTCGCAGTCTGATCTGCCGGGCAATCTCTTTGGCTGCTTCCATATTGGTCTTGAGCACGGTGGCCTCCTGGGTAGATTTCCCCACAAATCTGCCGGTGTTGACATCGATGGTGACCATGGCTTCGGTCTGATCTATTACAAAGTAAGCCCCCTTTTTCACCCACACCTTTCGATCCAGCATCTTTTCTATTTCCGCCTCGATGTTATATGCATCGAAGATGGGAACCTTGCCCTGGTAGAGTTTCACCTTGGAACGCAGAGATCTGGCGACGGTTCTAAGGTAGGATATGATACTTTTGTATTCCTTCTTGGAATCGACCACTACGCTTTCCACCTCGGGAGTTAAAACGTCCCGCATGACGCTGTAGATCAAACCGATATCCTTGTGAAGCAGGCTGGGAGCCTTACTTTTCTCCGCCTGCTTCATGATCTTTCTCCAGAACCGGTAAAGGTTTTTCATGTCAGATTTTAGCTCTCTTCTCTGCTTCCCCTCAGCCACTGTGCGGACGATACACCCAAATCCATCCGGTTTTGTCTCGTAAGCTAATCTCTTCAACCTTTTTTTCTCCGCCCAATTGGAGATCTTGCGTGACACCCCCACGTGATCTTCTCCCGGGACCAAAACCACATATCTTCCCGGAAGAGAAAGCTGGGTGGTAACCCGGGACCCTTTGGTACCTATTGGTTCTTTGGTTACCTGAACCAAAATCTCCTGGCTTTCCTTCAGAACTTCCTGAATGCTCTCCGGCATCTTCTTGACCTTCTTTGCCTCCTCCTCCTCATCTAAGAATTCAGCCTCATATAAAAGGTCAAGCTGGCTTTTGGAATCCCCGATATCTGAAAAATGAAGAAAGGCGGTCTTCTCCAGCCCCACGTCAATAAAAGCCGCCTGCATTCCCGGGAGAACGCTTTTAACCACTCCCTTGTAAATGTCCCCCACCATCCTCTCTGCTTCCGGGCGCTCCACCAAAAGCTCTACCAGTTTTAAATCTTCCAGCACGGCCAAGCGGGTTTCGTATTCAGACACGTTGACAATTATGTCTTTTTGCATCTTTAGCTCCATTCAATATGTACTGCACGGCCTGATTCAATCTTTCCAAATCCACCCTGGTATTCACACAGGGACCCTGCGGCCTTTCATTCAGTATACCGTAAACCGGAATGGGATAAGCGTCCTGAATGCCTGAACAAAGGTCTCGCTCGCAGGCAACCGCCACGATGACACTCGGTTTTTTATCCACCAGCACCTTCCGGGCCAAAGTTCCGCCCGTGGCGATGGAGATGTCAACATCATATCTCTCCTTGAGCTCTATGATGTCGCCGATTAAGCATCCCCCGCATCGTTGACAATTATTATAATTTGCTATGATCTTATGAGGGCAATCGAAATTCTGCAGACAATGCGGTAAAAGAATCAACAGGCGATCCCTTTTCATTCTTTTTTGGGTGGCTTTGAAAAGTGAGTTGTTAACCTGGACAAATGATTCCCGAACCTGATCCCTGG
>CAYOSZ010000096.1:0-6047 GCA_964406715.1 uncultured Ignavibacteria bacterium
CTTTGAAAAGGGCTTGCTGGTGATTGCCATGCAGGAATATCAGACTGCGCTGGAACTGGACTCTACTCTGGTCGAGGTGTACTTCAACCTGGCACAGGCTTACCTGAAACAAGTCAGGTTCAACGACGCCATGGAAGCCTTCAAGACGGCCATTCGCGTAGATCCGGAAAACAAGGAGGCCTATCTTAAGCTGGGAGAGATCTACATGCTGGACGGCAAACATTACCCCGAGGCCAGAATCATTTATGAAGAATATCTTAAGTTTGGCGAGGAGACTAACGAGGCTTTCAAGAACCTGGGGATCTCTTACTATTATGTTTCAAAGATACTTCCCTCCTTGGTGGTGAATGGAGATACTTTGGACCGTCAGGGGATGGCCGAAAAGGCTGTCCAGAATCTGGAGAGGTCATCCAATTTGGATGCTGAGGACCCGGAGGTTTATTTTTATCTGGGCAAAGCCTACCAGGATTTGAAGAAGTTTCCCGAAGCGTTGAATGCCTTCCTGAACTATGAACGAATTCTGTTGAAGCAGGATTACGAATGGACGGAGAAAGACGCAGATTTCTGGGTGAGCAAAGGTCAGGTCCAGGCAGAGATCAGCGATTCGGCATCGCTGGAGGCTGCCATCGTTTCCCTGACCAAGGGCATCGAACTCGATTCCACGAAAACCGTCGCTTACTCTTCCCTGGGAAAGGCTCTATATGATCAGGGAAAGTACGAGCAAGCCATTCCCTTCTTCCGAAAGAGGATCGAGAGCGATCCGAACAACGCCAGTGCCAATCTCAACCTGGCTTTCAGTTATCTTAAACTGGAGAAATACGAGCAAGCGGTGGAACCGTTGAAGAAGGTGGTGGAGCTGAAGCCGGATAATGCGTCGGCTCATGATCTTCTGGCCCGGGTTTATTTGAACCTTAAGAAATTTGGATCGGCCAAAGATCACTATCTTAAGGTGATTCAGCTGGACCCCTCCAAGTGTGAGGTGCAGGCAAATGTCGGATACTGCTTTATGCTCCTCAACGATCCGGCCAGCGCAGCTCCTTATTATAGAAAGGCGGTGTCCTGTTTCCCCAGAGACGTCAATCATCTCTTGAGCCTAGCTAAAGCTTTGGAGCTGTCCAAGAACCTGGATGAAGCCTATGAGTATTACCTCAGGATTTTGCAAATCGATCCCAAAAATAAAGATGCCATCGATGGAAGAGATCGCATAGACATGCAGAAATATTAGGAGTCAAAATCCAAAATGCCTAAGGATGATAACCGAGGAGTAAAAAGCGAATGGGAGATATAAATCAGAACAAAGAAGCTGGGGATAGGGTTTCAGAGGAAATGCGTTTCAAATACATAGGGTTTGATGTTTACCCTAAAAGACCAAAGAAGTTTTGGAAAAATGAGGAGGAAAAAAAGAGATATTTAGAGGAGACGGAAAAGAGACGTTCCGAATCTGTTCTTGAGGAAAGGGAGCACAGCTTAGTCAGGGTGGAGGTCTTCTCCAGGGTAGACCGTCTGGTTTTGACCATAGCCTCGCTTGTTCTGACCATAAGTCTCATCCTGCCCTGGTTCTCCATAAGGGGAGAGTATTTTCATTCCCAGATCATCGGGCTTGGTTTCTTTTTGAAACTGGGGACCCTGTTTGGCTATGCTCCGCTGAGCGGACCACTCTTCAGCGTTTTTGTGGTTTTGGTGGCGTTGACCATACTTTTCTCTTTCCTTGCAGGATTGATCAGTCTCCTGGCAATACATAAGAAACATGCCGATATGGAGAGCTATCTGACCAACCTGAAGAAGAAGTTGAAGTTGAATTTTATCCCTCTGGTTTTATGGGCAGCTTTAATCGTAATCTCGACCATGGGCATGCCCACTCCCTTCGCAGATGCGTTGAAGGTTGGGGGATTCGGAGATAGTTTCACGGTGATCAATTTCTTTGCCCTATCCAGCTTCGGAGTATGGTTAAGCCTACCCAGCGTGATAATCAACTGCGTGAAAATCAGTGACCTATAAGAAAAGTTGGTTTCAGCGAATAGTTGGGATGATGTTTGGATTAATCTTTGACGATATTTCGAAAAAAATTAGTTTCAACCAAGGAGGTATGGATGGTTTGAGTTGAGATTCGGAAAAACTCTGGGAGGTGAGGTGGTCTTTATGTTCTGAGCAATTCATTGGATTTGAGAATTGCTTGTCGAGTTGGCAAGTAGAACGTTCAGATTAAGAAGGAGAGTCTAAATGAAACAGTCGGTATTCATAGTGTTGGTACTAATAGCCTCATTGGCCATCGGGGTTTTCGTCTGGTTCCAGCTTCCCCCGTATCTGCACGAGGGGGGACCTTTGGTGGCGCTTCTCATCGCCCTGTTGGTGATGTGCATAGCTTTCATATTGGAGAGGATATTTACCCTGAACAAGGCAAAAGGAAAAGCTTCGGTTCAGTCTTTCTTTAAGAGCGTAATCTCCATGCTTCAGCAGGATGATTTTAGCGGTGCTCTGGCGGCTTGTGACAAGCAGAGAGGAACGGTGGCAAACGTTTTGAGGTCGGGCATCGAGCGATATAAACAACTTAAGGACAGCGGCGAGACGACGGAGAAGCGGCTTGCCGAGACCCAGCGGGCTATTGAGGAGGCAAATGCGCTGGAGGTTCCGCTTCTGGAGAGAAATCTAATCGCCCTTTCCACCATCGCCTCCATTGCCACCATGGTGGGGCTTCTGGGCACCACCATCGGCATGATCCGCGCCTTTGCCGCCACCGGTCACCGGGTTGGCGGGATCATCGACGCTCAGCAGTTGGCCGTCGGTATCTCCGAGGCTTTGGTTAACACCGCCGGCGGGCTCACCAGCGCCATCGTTGGAATCGTGGCGTATAACTTCTTTGTGAATAAGGTGGACGCATTCAACTACACCATGGATGAGGCATCCTATGAGGTGCTTCAGCTTCTGAAAAACAGAGAGGTGGGGAAATAATAGGGAAAAGATGAGCCAAAAGGAGTTTCAGCATGCTTAAATCGAAGAAAAGAAGAATCAACATCAGGATAGATATGACTCCCATGGTGGACATCGCCTTTCTGCTGCTTATATTCTATATGGCCACCACCTCCTTTAAACCTCCGGAGAAGTTGCACGTTTCCCTGCCCGCTTCCCATTCGGAGATAAAGCTTCCGGAATCGGACATGCTCTATGTTACCGTCACAAAGGAAGATAGCGTTATGGTGGAGTATATCACCAAACAGAAGGTGGAGAGAGAGGGAAAGGAGATCAGCGAACTGATAAGGCATTACCAAGAGGCAACGCCGATTGACCTTCCTCTGGTGATTACCAATATAAGAGCCACCGTGCCGGGAGCTTACAAATGGTTCGTGGTGATCAAGGCAGATAAAGACGTGAGATACGGGACCATGAACAGCATCATGAATGCACTCCAGGAGATAAAGATAAGCAAGTTCAGTCTGGTAACGGAAATGGAGATGGAGAAGGAAGGGGAGCCGGAGATATAACGAAATCTTAGGGAGTAAAAGAAAATGGGTGCAGTTGACGTAGGCGGAGCAGCGCCGAAGAAAAAGAAAGGAATGGGGCTTAGAAGGCCCAAAAGACGGATCGCCATACGAATCGATATGACCCCCATGGTGGATATAGCTTTTTTGCTTTTGATCTTCTACATGGTCACCACAGTCTTCAGCCAGCCACAGGCTATGGAGGTGAATCTGCCCCCCACCGATAATCCGGTTCCCGTAGCGGAATCCCGGCTTCTGACCCTGCGAATCGATGCAGAAGAGAACCTGTGGTGGAATATAGCCAGGGAGGTCCCCCAGCCGGTCGCTTTTGATTCTTTGAGGGAGCTTTTGCTGGAACGTAACAACAAACAGCCAAAACTGGTTACGCTGGTGAAAATAGACAAGGATGCCAGATATTTCAAGATGGTGGATGTGATAGATGAGATTCAGATAGTGGAAAAGCAGATAAAGGAGAACCGGCCCAATTTCAGCTATCGTTTCAGCCTATCGCCTTTTTCGGAATTCGATAGAAGGCAGATGGCAGGAGTGAAAGGAGGTGCCAGCCCATGAAATCGCAGAATACAGCTTTCCCTTCCAAAACTTCCGATGCTTTTGTCAGCTACGGGGCCATTGAGTTGAAGAGATCCTATCAAAAGCACTTGGGTCTGGCGGTGATCATTGCTGGAGCACTGCATCTGGCCGTAATCGGAGGTTTTCTGCTCTATTCCAAGATCAGTGCCAAGGTTCCGGAAGCTGCGGGCGTGGTCAGGATCAAAACCATTGCCGAGTTGGCTGCTCCTCCCTCGGTCAGTCAAACCCAGACCCCCCAGGTAGCAGTGGCTGCTCCCGGAATAGCTCCTCCATCCATCGGAATTCCAGAAGCGGTTCCGGATGAGGAAGCGCCGGAGGAGATGACCATCGCCACTCAGGAGGAGTTGGGCAAAATCGCCGATTTAAGCGCTCAGAAAATCATAGGAGAAGGCGGAGGAGACTCCATCGCCATCGAGATCCCCCTGGAAGAATATCTGCCTCCGCAGGATGAGTTCACCCCATATGACGAACCTCCGGTGCAGTTGAATGAGGTCAAATATGATTATCCTCCTCTGGCGAAAGAGGCGGGGATCGAGGGAACCGTCTGGATTAAGGCGCTGGTGGATAAGAGCGGCAAAGTCAGGGATGCCATCATCTTCAAACCTTCAGGTTCCAGCGCCGGTTTTGAAGACGTGGCCAAGGAGGGCGCGTTCAAGATCAAATACAAGCCGGCCATCAGCAACAATCAGCCAGTGGCGGTGTGGGTGGTTTATCCAGTACGCTTTACCTTGAAGTAAGAGCCGACCTGAAAAAGGGAGGTTTGGCGACCGAAAAGTAAGTGGTTATCTATACCCGGATGTTAGGGATTCTGTTCGTATCGAAGACAAGAAAGACATCAACGGTTCCTGGATCACCAGGAGGAATTCCTGATTTCAAAATACCCCGGGTGAACCAGGTCATTGTTGAATCGTGGCTTGGTTTGATCAGAATAGACGCTGTTTGGAGTCCGGTTTATTTCAAGTAAAGAAGAGGAAACTCTGAGAATCAAGATAATAAAGAAGCATCTTAGCGAGAAGCAAGGGCAGTTTGACTCAAACTGCCTTTTTTTGTCAAATCCCCATACGAAATAGGGAAATATCTGAAAATAGGATGTGGGAGTCATCCTCTTGTATTTTTTCACCGGGCGTGACCATCTTCATAATAATAAGAGCCTCAAAGCCGATAAATCTAAGTAACTAGGCGAGGGGAAAATTTCCACATACTTCGCCTTCTGCTGTTAAGATGGCATTAGAAGTTGGACAGATTGATTTACTTGCAAGAGTAACTGACGGTTTCTTGCTCTTCTTCATCTTTACCAAGAGCTTTTTATTTGGAAGTCAAGAGCTTGAGGAATTCCTAAAAAGGGAGAGATGAAAATGGATTTAGGCTTCATTTCAGCCATTCTGGGATTAGCAGGACTTGCTTTTGCTTTAGGTCTGTTTCTTTCCGTCAGGAGGCAATCACCGGGCACTCAAGTCATGCAGGAGATCTCCGAGGTGATACATCGGGGAGCCATGGTATTTCTGAAAAAGGAATACTCCATCCTGGTTGTCTTCATTCTTATCGTCTTTATGCTTCTGGTCTGGAAAATAGGCACTTGGACCGGGGTGGCGTTTCTATCCGGAGCGGTCTGCTCGATGCTTGCCGGCTTTCTGGGAATGAAAGCCGCCACCCGGGCTAACGTTCGCACCTGCGAGGCTGCCAGAGGGGCCGGGCAGATTAAAGCTTTAAACATCGCTTTCTCCGGAGGTGCGGTGATGGGAATGTCGGTGGCCAGCTTGGGTCTTTTAGGCCTGGGTATATACTATCACTTTTTCCACAGAATAGACCCCGCGGTTTTAGTGGGATTCTCCATGGGTGCTTCCTCCATAGCTCTCTTCGCCAGGGTGGGCGGAGGGATTTACACCAAGTCGGCGGACGTGGGAGCTGATCTGGTGGGAAAGGTGGAGAAGTCCATTCCCGAGAGCAACGGTTTGGCCTCCCACGACCCTGGCCTCACCC
>CAYOSZ010000096.1:6057-7957 GCA_964406715.1 uncultured Ignavibacteria bacterium
AGTCCATTCCCGAGGATGATCCCAGGAATCCAGCCGTGATAGCGGATAACGTGGGAGACAACGTGGGAGACGTGGCAGGCATGGGGGCGGATCTGTTTGAGTCGTATGTGGGCTCAGTGGTGGCCTCTGTTGCCATCGCTGCCACCGGAGCCCAGTACGCCTACATGAAACTACAGTATATGTCTCTCCCTCTTTTGATCGTCTTAGTGGGATTGATCGCCTCCATGTTAGGGGTGCTCTCGGTCAAGATGTTCAAGAGATTCAATCCAGCTGCGGTGTTGAGGTTGGTCACCTACGTGGCCGCCTTAGTTCTTCTGATTGTCACGTACGTAATCATCCTAAGGCTGGGCCTGCCCACCGGGGTCTTCTGGGCTATCCTGGCGGGGAACATTGCCGGCATAGTGATGGGTCTTCTCACCGAGTTTTATACTTCCTCTTCTCCGATAAGAAAGATTGCCCGAGCTTCGGAGACCGGAGCCGCCACCAACATAATCACCGGTCTGGCGGTGGGAATGGAGAGCGTGGTCGGACCCATTTTGGTGATCTGCATCGCCATCTTCGTGGGATATAATTTTGCTGGGCTTTACGGAATCGGGATTGCCGCGGTGGGAATGCTTTCCACCATCGGGGTGACCATGTCTGTGGACGCTTACGGTCCCATAGCGGACAATGCGGGGGGCATCTCCGAGATGTCCGGTTTGGGAGGTGAGGTGAGAAAGATAACCGACCGGCTGGATTCTTTGGGGAACACCACTGCCGCCATCGGCAAAGGATTTGCCATCGGATCTGCCGCCCTCACCGCCTTAGCCTTATTCTCCGCTTACACCCAGGCAGTGGGGTTGGAGTTGATCAATCTTCTCAAGCCGGAGGTGGTGATAGGATTCTTCTTGGGAGGCGTCTTGCCCTTCCTGATAGCCTCCATCACCATGACCGCGGTGGGAAGAGCCGCATTTAAAATGATCGCCGAAGTGAGAAGACAGTTTGCCGAAATCTCCGGATTGATGGAGGGGAAGGCGAAACCGGATTCAGAAAGATGCGTGGCCATATCAGCTCAAGCAGCACTCAAGGAGATGGTACTCCCCGGAATGATTGCTGTCCTTGCCCCCATCGTCATCGGCTTCGGTTTGGGTAAGGAGGCTTTAGGTGGGCTATTAGCCGGTGCCACCTTAACCGGAGTGCTTCTGGCTCTGATGATGGCAAACGGCGGCGGAGCCTGGGATAATGCCAAAAAATTCATCGAGGCAGGAAACCTGGGAGGTAAAGGTTCGGACGCACATAAGGCTGCTGTAGTTGGCGACACGGTGGGTGATCCCTTCAAGGATACCTCCGGTCCCTCCATGAACATCCTGATAAAACTGATGGCTATGGTCTCGCTGGTGCTGGCTCCGTTGTTTATCTAGCAAGTACGGAGCAGACATTACATTGGTGTCAGTCACACCCGAACGTAAGATCTTGAGAAACTAGATGTTCCGGCTAAATGACTGAGATAAAAGAGGGAGACAAGTAAGTTAGCTTGGGCTTTACGAAAGAGAAGGTTTTAATAAAGTCAGTCAACTTTGAGAACTGCTGCTTTCTTTATACCGGAACGGGGAAAGGAATGCGGTTGCCATTTGAACTGAGATTTTCCGCGAATATTCCATCAGGTTCCGATATTTACATAAGATCATAATATGTTTTGAATATTGCTCCGGGTCAGGGGTATATCTGCAATGAGATACTTGAATATGTGAAACGAAACTTGAAGGACACCTTAAATGCTGATTGCATAGAGCAGAAAACATTTTGTAGATAAGAAAGTTGAGAATGAGTAATAAGAATCGTATTTGCTTGTTTAACACTGGTTGTCACCGGATGCTTTTGTGAAACTTTTAGTCAACAATTCCGTCTAAAATTAAAGAAA
>CAYOSZ010000097.1:0-7858 GCA_964406715.1 uncultured Ignavibacteria bacterium
ACTTTTCTAATTCCGAACATGATTCCTCCATTTTAAATCCTGATGTCCACTTTCGGCATACGCACTGGAACACCTCAGGTTTCAGAATATCCGCAATAACGTTAAGATGGGCAAGATAGAAATTGATCATACGACCATAGGCGATTTCTTTTTTAATCGACGATTCGCAGGCAATATAAAAAACCCATAGGGCAAAGGCAAGGGATTTTAATCCGCTGCATTATACGAAAAACCGCATCCTTTTGGAAAATACTTTTGTTGATAAGTGCGGAAGAACAATAATGGTGCTTTATGGAAGTCCGATGGATGCCGTGAAAATAAAAGTTGACAAGCGGGGGAAAAACTTTAAATTGTTTTTTTCGATCTGATCGGCTTTTGAGCAAGAGAGGGAATCAAGATGAAGGTGATAATTCCGGCAGCAGGAATCGGGACCAGACTTAGACCTCACACCTACAGCCTTCCCAAAGTTCTTCTTCGGGTGGCGGGACGGCCGATGCTGGCGCATATCCTGGATATCGTCCGGAGTCTGAAGCCTGACGAGGTGATCTTGATTGTCGGTTTTCTGGGCGATAAGATCGTCAGGTACGTTAAGGAGAACTATGAGTTCAAATGCAAGTTCATAGAACAGAAGGAGCTCAAAGGGCTGGGATATGCCGTCAATATGGCCTCCGGCGAGATGGAGGATGATGAGCCGGTGTTGATCATCCTGGGAGATACGATCTTTGAAGCTGACCTTCTTCCGGTGATAAAAGGAAAGTATGACGCTTTGGGGGTAAAAGAAGTGGCGGACCCGCGTCGCTTTGGCATCGTGGAGAAGAAAGGAAATTTCGTCAGCAGGCTGATCGAGAAGCCAGAGAAGCCCACCAGCAGTCTGGCCGTGGTGGGGGTGTATTACATAAAAAGCACCGGCATGCTCAAGGAGAGCTTGCACCAGATAATCGCCAATAAGGTGATGACCAAGAGCGAATATCAGCTCACCGATGCCCTGCAACTGATGATCGACCGGGGCGTGAAGTTCACCACCTTCGACGTAAAAGGATGGTACGATTGCGGAAAACCGGAGACCTTACTTGAAACCAACCGGAAGCTGTTGGAAAAAACCGGGCAAGTCAAAGAGCTTGAAGGCTCGGTGATCACACCTCCGGTCTTCGTCGCCGGGTCGGCTCAGGTGGTGAATTGTACCCTGGGTCCAAACGTATCCGTGGGAGAAAAAGCCGTACTCAAAAATTCCGTTATAAGAGATTCCATTATCGGGGAGCAGGCTTGGGTGGAAAACTCAAATCTGGACTCCTCTCTGATAGGAGACCGGGTTAAGGTGAAGGGAGTTTCCGGTCACCTCAACTTGGGTGATTCGTCCGAGATAGATTTAGCTTGATTTTTCTTGTTTGGAAAGTTGGATTTTAATAAAGCCATTTATCAGGTTTAAAGAAAAGGAGCCCAAATGCCTGCGAGAAATTACTTCTTTACCTCTGAGTCGGTAACAGAGGGACATCCGGATAAAATGTGCGACCAGATCTCCGATGGGGTCTTGGATGAGTTGATCAGGCAGGATCCTTCAGCCCGGGTAGCGTGTGAAGCCTTCATCACCGTAGGTCTGGTCATAGTGGGGGGGGAGATAACCACCTTAGGTTATGTGGATCTTCCCCGGTTGGTGCGGAAGCTGGTAAGAGACATCGGTTATGTCGATTCCAAGTATGGATTCAGCTCCGAAGGGTGCGCCATTTTGAATGCCATAGGCAAGCAATCTCCGGACATCGCTCAGGGGGTGGATGTGGGCGGGGCGGGAGATCAGGGTCTGATGATCGGTTATGCCTGCAGGGAAACCCCGGAACTGATGCCTTTGCCCATAATGTTGTCTCATAAGCTCTGCCGAAGGTTAACGGAGGTAAGAAAGAAGAAGATACTACCTTATTTAGGTCCGGATGGAAAATCCCAGGTGACGGTGGAATACGAGGAAGGCATACCAAAGAGGGTAGATACGATAATCTTGGCTTGCCAGCATACCGAGGAGATCTTGGACTCAACCGGGAAGATGATCACCCAGAAGGCAAGAGATCAGATAATAGAGAACGTGGTGAAGCCGGTCATCGAAGGCGGACTCACCGACAATAAGACCAAGTATTTCATCAACGCTACGGGGAAATTCATAATAGGCGGGCCCCAGTCCGATACCGGAATGACCGGCAGGAAGATCATTGTGGATACCTACGGCGGCACCGTTCCCCATGGCGGGGGAGCGTTTTCCGGCAAGGACCCCACCAAGGTGGATCGTTCCGCCACCTATGCCGCCCGTTACATCGCCAAAAACGTCGTGGCAGCAGGATTGGCGGACAAACTGATGATTCAATTGGCTTACGTCATCGGCGTGGCTGATCCGGTCTCCATAATGGTAAACAGCTTCGGAACACTGAAGATATCGCACCAGAGGCTTCAGGAGCTGATACGGAAGCACTTTCAGCTTACTCCTGCGAGAATCATCGAGATGTTAAACTTAAGAAGGCCGATATTTAAACAGACCGCCGCCTATGGTCATTTCGGCAGAACGGAGCCGGATTTCACCTGGGAGAATACAGATAAGGCAGAGGATCTAAAAAGGGAGGCTTGATCGTTCGAGAAGAGCCCGGGCGGAAGGTCAGACCCGGAGTGCACCAGCGAGCTGGTGTGAATTTCAGCTCAAAGTCAAAATCGCAGAAGTAAACTTCTGCACTCCAAATAACACTTTTCAAAGATTCCTATAACCCTTGCCCTAACAGTAGACACAATTGACAAGGAGAAAGACCATGCGACATGATATAAAGGACATAAAATTGGCCAAACAGGGAAGACTCAGGGTAGAGTGGGCGGAGAGGAACATGCCGGTTCTGCGGTTGATCAGGGATAGGTTCAAAAAGGAAAAACCCCTCAAGGGAGTAAGGATTTCAGCCTGTCTTCACGTGACCACGGAGACCGCCAATCTGATGCACACCCTGATGGCGGGCGGTGCCGGAGTGGCTTTATGTGCTTCCAATCCCCTGTCCACCCAGGACGACGTGGCCGCCTCCCTGGTCAAAGATTACGGCATGCCCACCTTCTGCATCAAAGGGGAAAGCAACCGGGTTTATTACCGGCACATCAAAAACGCCCTGGAGATTAAGCCTCACATTACCATGGACGACGGTGCAGATTTGGTTTCAACTCTGCTCTCCAAACGAAAGAGGCTGTTCTCTGATGTAATCGGCGGAACCGAGGAGACCACCACCGGCGTGGTCCGTTTGAAAAGCATGGAAAAGCACGGGGTGTTGAAATATCCATTGATTTCCGTGAATGATTCCAAGACCAAACATTTCTTCGACAACCGTTACGGAACGGGCCAATCCACCATTGACGGAATCCTGCGCGCCACCAACTTTCTTCTGGCCGGATCCAGGGTGGTGGTGGCAGGTTACGGCTGGTGCGGTCGTGGACTGGCCACCAGGGCCAAGGGAATGGGATCAGACGTCATCGTCACCGAGGTGGATCCGTTGAAAGCCATCGAGGCGGTTATGGACGGTTTCCGGGTCCTTCCCATGTCGGAAGCCGCCAGAATCGGAGACATCTTTTGCACCGTAACCGGAGACATAAACGTCATCCGACCGGAGCACTTCAGGGTGATGAAGGACAATGCGGTGGTGTGTAATTCCGGGCATTTCAACGTGGAAATCGACATCCCCGGCTTGGAGAAGATGGCAAGGAAAAAAAGGAAAATTCGGCAGGTTGTAACGGAATATACCCTGCCTAAGGGTAGAAGGATAAACCTTTTGGCTGACGGGCGGCTGGTGAATCTTTCCGCGGCGGAGGGTCATCCGGCCTGTGTGATGGACATGTCCTTCGCCAATCAGGCGCTCTCCGCCGAGTATCTGGTGAAGCACGGCAGCAAACTCCAAAACAAAGTCTATCCGGTTCCCCAAAGGATTGACTCCGAAATCGCCCGATTGAAGCTGAAATCCCTGGGGGTTAGAATCGACCGTCTCACCCCGGAGCAAAGAGAATATCTCGCCGCCTGGGAAATGGGAACTTAAAAAATAGACCTCATAACTCTTTCTGAATAAATTCTTCAGGGGAGGGCTGCTCGTTGGTTCAGGGTGCCCTCACCCTGAACCCCCAACTGGTCGGGGGTTAGGGAACCCCCGACCAACATTCAGGGGAGGGCTGAATGCCCTTCTCCCGCCATAGGCGGGATCAGGGTGAACCCTCCCCTATGATTCCGAGGTTTTTCGCATAGGGGCGGGAATTTATCCCGCCCGCCCCTGAACCGTGACTTAAAAAAAATCACCCCCGCCAAAAAGGCAGGGGTGATTTTGTTGTCGGTCAGTTCTGGTCAAACCTGTTACCAGATGGGATTCTCGAATAAACTCGGTCTGCTCCAGAATTGCTCGATGAAGCGCACGTAGTCGACAGGTGGAGGTCCGCCCCTGTAAACGTAGTTGACCAGATAGATCAGGTCGCCAACGTCCACGTTGTTCTTGGGGCAGTTAAAGTCCTTGAAGTCGGCCATACCGCCTCCATTAACGTCACCCTGATCAGCAAACGGCAGAGGTGCAGGACCACCCCTGTACAGGTAGTTGATCAGGTATACCAAGTCGCTTACGTCAAGAGCAGGCAGCTCCAGAGAATCCGAAGCGTCCACGTCTCCTCTGTAGAAGCCGACGTACCTCAAGATCTTGTGATACCACTGCTCCCAGGTCAATCCGTCGTTAAGGTTCCTGCCGAAGTCGATCCAGATCTCGATGTGCTTGTCTCCCGGATTCAGAGAGAACGGAGGGGCAACCATCAACTGGGAGAAGTCACATTCACTCCCCTCACAATCCGGTGAATAATAGTCTGGATATCTGTAGATTTGCGTGGTCATAAGATCATACAGCGGAGTCAGATCGTCACAATGATCGAAGAGCGCATAAGGGCTCCCGGCATACACCTCGTTGTAGTTGGAGACAAAGGTCATGTTGTGCATGAACTCATCATAGAACGGAGCCTTCATGAGACCAAAAGCGAGGCTATCCTCTGAGAGATCATATTGCCACATCAGGTTGTGCAGGGTATCCATATCACCCCAGTTTTGCCACGGGCTGCTTGTGCCAATGCCCACATCCCAGTCCTCGTACAAACCAGCCCACAGTTCCGGAATGGGGGTTTCGGTGGGGTTATAATAGATCTTGATCTTGATGGAAAAGTCGGTGCAGTCCACGTCCTTAAGACCGATCACGAACAGGGAGTCATACTCGCAAGAGATCACGTCTTCTGTAGTGTAGAAGTGGCTGTAGGCTACCTCACCGTAATGCTCCTCATAGATTCCTCCTCCCGGACACCATGGATCATCGGTCACAACTAACGGCTGGTCAGCTATGAATCCGATATACTCACAGTCGTAGAGATCCAGAGCCAGGTGGCTTCCCTGAGGATCACCCGGAACAGCCGAGATGATGGTAGCATCGTACAGCTGAGCCTCTCTATCATACCACAGGAAGTTGTCAACCTCGTCGCCGTTAGCCAGTGCTCCGAAGTTTGAGGTCCTCTGGGTACCGTGATTGAAGTTGACTAAGGCTTCCTCATTGAACGGTGACTTGATCCTCAATTTGACGGTGGTTTCATGCACCAGTGCGCCGCTGGTAGCGGTAATGGTCATCACATAAGTGCCACAAGCATCAAGAGTCGCATTGGTGACCACATCCAGTTGAGAACTGCCTGGTGGGATAACCGTAGTTGGCGTCAAGGTGGCAGTTCCAGCCGAAGGTGGAAGACCGGACACGGTCAGATCAATGGGAACGGTGTAGCCCAAGACGGGAATCAAGCTCACTGTATAGGAGGTCACATCCCCAGCAGTGACGTCGCGGTAGTTGGGAGAGGGGGATACGAAGAAGTCTGGTGTATCAAAGCAGACCTCAGCCTGGATGAAGGCGTCATAGTCCGGGCTTCCGCTATACATATTGGGAAAGTTCTCCCAGCATTCAAAATCACCGAAGTACTCGCTGAGACGATCCGAGCCGTAGCCACCGCCATCGGTCACCAGACCAAGCTGGTTGGTGGGAACACCGGCATCGTAGTTGGGGCAGGTGAATCCCACGTGGAATTCCTGACTTGGCGAAAGAACGATGCCCAGGGGGTAGAAATCTACCTCAGCCCAATTAGGATTAGTCGGAACCGGAGCCGGGATATCCAATGAGCCGATCATGGCACCAGGAACGGAACCGCCATTACATCCTCCAGCGGGATCGTTCTCCCAGACGCAAACCCTCAAGTCAGGTGTCCCCACAGCTGTATAGAACAATAAACGGCACTTCCCCAGCGTCGAGTTGATCGAGGGGGCAGTGAACCTCTCATTGAGATAATTCCGTCCATAGGTGGGATCTGGTCTTACGGAATAACTGGACATTGGACCGTGGGTATTTTGCATGGTAATGCACTCATATTGCGGGCACGTCTCTTCGGCACATGTGCCGAGAGCTCTGAGCGACATATATCCGGTATTCGACAGTCCGCTTTCCTCCCAGGGTTCCCAGACACCACCGGCATACCACCACTGGACACACTCGTCCACGGGGCACGATGGCGCCTCAAGAAGCACGGTATATGGCTCGCCGTCTGGTGTATCATAGTGCTCTAAAGCCACGAAGAAAGGACCGAACATGCATACCGGCTCAGGCACGGGGAATGTCTCCCAGACCCATTCTGTGGCGCAACTAGTCTCCCAGGAGAGTACCTCCTCCTGTGGCCCATCGCAGGGATTGGGGGTGGCACGATATACGTGTACGGTGAAGCTTCCGCCTTCAGTCACTCCCGACGTTTGGTCATAGAGCATCATCTTCACATTGGTCAATTCGAAGGGATAGACGTCCTCACCACAGGCAGGGCACAGAGTTGCCGGATCAAAGTATACTGCCAGCATGTCACCCGGATCGTTCCCAGACCCCCAGAGCCATGACCATAGATCAAATCCAGCTTCATCATCGTAGTCACGGAACATCTCGCACTGATCAGTTGGTGCTACCACCTCTAAGATGATGGTAGGTCCCTTGGCTGAGGAATAACCATTGACCGTAAAGGTGTAGACACCCGGCGGGGTAGTAATGTCTGTCGTTATGGTCAAAGTCGAATGGACGTCCGGATCGACAAGCGGATTGGGATCGAACACCGCAACGCAGCCCGGGGCTACCGGATCAGGATCGGTGGTCATGTAGCACTCCGGAAAGAAACCCGAAAACTCCATGGTCACATCATATTCGGCTTCCTCTCCTGCCACCAATCTAATCCTGTGTGGACAGATCTCCTCCGCTTGGCAGGTATCAGGCTCCCAGGGAAGCTTGCAGATGACGTCGCCAACGCACGCGTAGCGTGCGTCATTGAACGGACAGGGAGTTCCTCCCGCATCGAGGCACGCCTGCGGCGTCAACTCGTCGCAATAGCCCTCGAACTGACAGCACACCGGCTCCTCTACACACTCGTTCTGGAGTCTGGTGTAACCCCAGGAGTTAACGAATATCATCCCACCGTAACCGTAATAATCCACCCAGTCGTACCATACACCTTCCGCGTCATATTGATAGTAGCTTTGACAACCCATTCCGTCACTTCCCCATACATGGCTAGCTATAGCTGCGGTTACGTCTGTAGCAAGATAGATTCCGGCAAAGTAGGGCTCATACACACAGCACGGCGGATCAAGCGCTGCAGATAAGTAATAGAATCCAGGTTCCAGAATCTCGTGGGTGACTGGTGTGCTGCAGATGGCATCGCCTGGATAGGGGCAGTCGGTTCCGATATTGGGATAAATGAATCCCTGCCAATCGACCTCAATTGCAACGCCCACATACAGCTCCCACCAGATTTCGGTCACCTCCATTGG
>CAYOSZ010000098.1:0-7833 GCA_964406715.1 uncultured Ignavibacteria bacterium
CTGCCCCGCCTTCCAAAAGATGGGTGGCAAAGGAGTGCCTTATGATGTGTGGGCTGATCTTCTTTTTTATTCCCGCTAAAGTTGCATATTTTCTCAATATCTTCCACAGTCCCATTCGGGAAAAAGGTCTCCCTCTTCTGTTTAAGAAGAGGAAATCCTCGGAGTGTTCCTTTGCCAGGTTGGGACGAACCTCCTTAAGATATCTTTCCACCGACAGAAGAGCTTTCCTGCCGATGGGAATGATCCTTTCCTTTTGACCTTTTCCCAACACCCGGACCAGCTCCACTTCCGGCAACAGGTCCTTTCTCTTTACATGAATGAGTTCCGAGATTCTGACCCCGGTGGCATAAAGGAATTCGAAAATAGCCCGGTCACGCAAACCCTGAGGAATGTTATCTTGGGGCTGATTAAGCAATCTCTCCATCTCTCCGACATTCAAAATCCGGGGCAGTTTTCTCCAGAGTTTGGGGGACTCCAGAGTAATTGCAGGATTGGAAACGGAGTAACCTTCCATGGTTAGAAATTTGTGAAATCTTCTGATAGATGACAGCTTCCGGGCGATGCTGTTGGCGGAAAGACCCTTTCGGGAAAGGAAAACGATGAAATTGGCAATGTCTTCCTGGGTGATTTCCTTCACCGAAACGATTTTTTTGTCTTGAAGGAACTGAACGTATCTTTCCATATCCCTTCTATAGGATTCTATGGTATTGGCGGAAAGACCGACTTCGACGGAAAGATGATTCAAAAACTGGTCGAGTAAATCTTTCATAAGACTAAAGGAAATTTATACGGTTCCATGTAGGGGAGGTCTTTAGGTCTCCAGTAAATGGAAGGCTAAAGCCTTCCGCTACTTCTTTTAGATATTTCACACAATAATTTACTACACCAGCGTGGGATAGTCCAGATTAAAACGAGCTTTATAATATAAACGAGTCCCAACGAATCCAAGGATCAAAATTACAAAATACCAGGGATAGAAAATACCAGCGGCAATGGATAAAAATAGTATAGATACTTTCGTGGCCAAAATAACACCCTGTCCCTTTTTGGCAAATGCAGAATAGACGAAAAAAGGAAAAGATAAGGACGATGCTATCAGAAAAGGGAAATCCTTAACTAAAAAGGATAGGACAATTGCCAGCGCTACCAGAATCGACGAAAGAAAGACTGCCCTTTCCTTTCCCCATCTGATCGACAGGGTGATTTTCCCCGCCCTTCTATCGCCATCCATATCCGGAATGGTGGTATTCAGATAGATCGCTCCCACGGCAAGGATATAGGGAAGGGAAAACAGCAAAGACTCCTTTGTAAGTGAATGATTCATCCTCCATCCTATGAGGAAAGCCAAACATCCATGGGCCAGAGCATTCAGTATCAAACCACCATAGGGTCTGTTCTTAAAGCTGAAAGGGGGAGCAGAGTAAAAAAACCCGAACAGCATTCCCAGGGTGAAAAAAATGCCCAACTCCGACGAGATGAGAAAAGCCGGAATCACACTTATCAGATTCAAGAGTATGGTTTCAAAAACCGCACTCTTTTTGGAAATATACCCCCCGGCTAAAAAAAAGAGTTTCCGATTTAATCTGTCCGATTCTATGTCGAATATCTGATTTAGAACGTAAACCGCGCCAACCAGGAAGGTAACCAGAAGCAGGGCAAAGCCGGGCAGGATGCTTTCTCCGGTAAGCTGTGTGCTGCGCCTGTGTCCCAAAAGCAGAATGGTCCACACCGGTGGCATCAAAACTGGTCTTATGATAAAGAGATAATCTAAGTATTTTAGCATACTTGACCAAGAATGGTGATCGTCAGTCCCCTATATGGTAGCTTCTATCTGTTTAATAGATTCGCTTCGCTCACTACAAGTCCGTTCAATCCTTCGGGCAGATCCCTCACTTCGTGCCGCACTTCGTCCTGCCCTTCGGTCCTGAGACCTCAGGGTCGAAGGAAGACTCAGTGTCGAAGGAAGCGCACTCAGTGCGAGGCAGGACCAGTCCGTTGACCGTTTTCAAGTCGCCGGAAGGTTTATCCATATACCACCAGCTTTAAGTAGTAATAGACCACCGGGGAAACGAAAAGCAAGCTGTCGAATCGATCCAGAATTCCACCGTGACCGGGAATTACCTTTGAGATGTCTTTGATCCGGGCGTCCCTTTTGAAAAGCGATTCGGTCAAATCTCCCATCTGTCCGATAAGGCTGACGAAAATCGAGATGACCAGAAGGTGACCTAATCCGGCAGACCTGAAGAAAACGTAATAGGAGAAAAAGGCGGCAGCCACCGCTCCCAGTATGCCCCCGACAAATCCCTCCACCGTTTTGTTGGGACTTACGGAAGGGGAGAGCTTATGTTTTCCCAAAGGTGCCCCTATGAAATAGGCGAAGGTGTCACAGGTCCAGATACAGACCAGAAGGTATACGATCCACAGACCACCGATTTTATAGTCCACTCCCAACTGATGGGGCATTTCTCTCAGAAGAATCAAAAAGCTGAAAAGCCCGGCAACATACAAAAGAGCCAGGACGCTTAAAGCCAAATCGGAGGTGGTGCCAAAAGTCCGCCCCCTAATTATAAAAGCAAAGGCGGTCAGATATAACAAGCACAAAAGGAAGAAGATAAAAGTCGGCTCACCCCACAGGTAGGCTGCTATGCCCATAAGAATTCCCAGGGGAAGCAAAATCCATTTGGGGATATGAGCATTCTTCAATTGAGCCAGATAGAAGAATTCCCATAAGCCTAATAGTATTAAGATCTCGATTAAGATCAAAAAAGGGATTTTGCCTAAGAGGGTGACGTAGATAATCAGCGGGCCGAAGATGAAAGCTATCACCACTCTGGTTAAAAGGTTGCTTTTCATATGGAGTTTTGAGGACCCCTCAAACCCTCCAATTGAGAAGGGTAGGTTAAAAAGGTTTAATACCCTAAAGTTTTGTCACGGTGAAGCACCCGGCGATCGGGTCATACTCTTCCGAATCTTCTTTCCCGGTTCTGATAGTCCCAGATGGCTTCATAAAAATCCTCATCCGAGAAATTGGGCCATAAGACGTCGGTGACGTAGAGCTCGGTATAGGAGGTTTGCCACAGCAGAAAGTTGGAGATGCGCATCTCTCCAGAGGTACGGATGAGCAGGTCCGGGTCGGGAAGGTTATTGGTATAAAGATAGCGAGAGAATTCCTCTTCACCCAATTGCTCGGGATTAAGCTGGTTGCTTTTCACGTCCCGGGCGATTTTTCTTACCGCGTCCAAAATTTCGGTTCGCCCCCCATAATTCAAAGCCAGATTCAAAATCAACCCGGTGTTATCCTTTGTCATCTCCATGGCTTCCCGTAAAATTGCTCTTCTTCGGGGAGAAAACTCCTCGGTTCTCCCGGTGGTCATCAGCTTCACGTTGTTTCTGTCCAGTTCATTGATCTCCCGTTTGGTGGTTTCATACAAAAGCTTCATTATGGCCGACACCTCATTCTTGGGTCTTTTCCAATTTTCCTGGGAGAAGGTAAAAAGGGTTAAAACAGAGACTCCCAGATCTCCGGCAGCTTTTACGATTTTCTTGACCGCCTTTACCCCGGCCTTGTGCCCGGCGGTTCGGGGCAGTCCTCTTTTTCTGGCCCACCTGCCGTTCCCGTCCATGATGATGGCTATGTGCCCGGGCAGATTTCCTTTCTTCAGTATCTTTTCTTTTAAACTGGCATGTTGGGACAATGTACCTCACCCCACGAAAGAAGCCTAGAGCGTAAAAGAAGAAGAGATCAGCTGATTTAAACTTTTAAACCTCCATGATCTCCAGTTCTTTTTTCTTCAGCATCTCTTCTATCTTTTCTATGTATTCGTCCGTTATCTTCTGAACCTGATCCTGTCCCTTTCTGGATTCATCCTCTGAGATCTTTTTGTCTTTTTCCGCCTTTTTGAAGGCATCATTGGCATCGCGCCTGATGTTTCTTACCGCTATCTTCCCCTCCTCCGCCACCTTTTTTACCACCTTGACCAGATCCCTTCGTCGCTCCTCGGTCAAAGGTGGTATGGGAAGCCGGATCACGTTGGGATCGCTTTGAGGATTAAGCCCCAGGTCTGATTTCTGAATGGCCTTGACGATCTCGGGGATCATTTTTTTCTCCCAGGGTTGGATCACCAGCAACCTGGCATCCGGAACGGATAGGTTAGCCACCTGAGACAGCGGCGTCATGGTGCCATAATAATCCACCTTGATTCCATCCAAAAGAGAGGTGGTAGCTTTTCCCGTACGGATGGAGGCGAGTTCTCTTTTCATAGCCTCCAGCGCCTTTTCCATCTTCTCCTCGGTATCGGTATGAATATTTTTTGTTATCATATCCTCCCACCTTTTTGTATATGAATAGATTTTTCACTTTCGGGATATTTCGTATCTCCATGCCTAACTGTTACAGACTATAGTCACTGGAGGAAATTATTCTATCCGCTGACCCGGGATCCAACTTTCTCTCCGGTGAGGATCCTTTTTAAGTTTCCTTGTTTCTGCAGATTGAACACGATGATGGGAAGCTTATTTTCCATGCATAGCGAGATTGCGGTTAAGTCCATCACCTTTAGTCTTCGGCTCAACACCTCCATATAAGAAAGGGAGTCGAACATCTTGGCGGAGGGGTTTTTGACCGGATCGTCGTCATAAATCCCATCTACCTTGGTTCCTTTCATGACCACGTCCGCTTCAATCTCCGTGGCTCTTAAGGCAGCAGTGGTGTCGGTGGTGAAATAGGGATTTCCGGTTCCGCCTGCCAGGATGATCAACCTGCCTTCCTTCAGGTGTCTCAATGCCTCCCTTTTAACATACGGTTCTGCCAATGTGTTTATATGAAGGGCACTCATCACCCGGGTGGAGACTCCCAGGCTTTCTAAGTTATCTTGAAGAGCCAGAGAGTTTATGATGGTGGCAAGCATTCCCATGTAGTCGGCTGATACCCGATCGACCACCCCCCGGCTGTACATCTGCCCCCGGATGATGTTTCCCCCGCCCACAACCGTAGCCACCTCTACTCCCAGGTCTTTTGCAGATTTGAGTTCATTGGAAACGAAGGCCATTGCCCGGGGATCGATGACGTCTTCTTTGTTCCCGGCAAGAGATTCACCGGATACCTTCAAAAGTATCCTTCTATATGTGGGGGTGTCCAAAATATTAACCTTAACCGGCTGTTGATCTATTTGATTTATTCGAGACGGAAATCAGTTGGAGGTCACAAAAATCGTTTTTACCCAAGTTCGTCCCCTAATCTGAACCGGAAGAATTGTTCCACCATTATCTCTTCGTCCAGTTTTTTCCGGGTGTCGTCCATCCTTTCCTTAACCGAACGGTCCTGGTCTTTCACAAAAGCCTGTTCCAGCAAACACACTTCCTGAAAATACTTCTCCAGTTTCCCCTCCACTATTCTCTCGATGATCTTCTCCGGCTTTCCCTCATTTTTAGCCTGGGTGCGGTAGATGTCTTTTTCTTTTTCGATTATCTCGGGATTCAACTCATCCCGGGTAATCACCAGGGGATTGGTGGCGGCAATCTGCATGGAGATGTCTTTGGCCAGTTGTCGGAAATCCTGGTCTTGAGTTGCGGCATCGGTCTGACACTTAAGCTGCAGAAGAACGCCCAGCTTATCCCCGGGGTGAATGTAGCTGTGGATTACCCCGCTTGTTTTTTCATCCAGTTGGAGAAGAACGAACCTTTTGGGGGTGATGTTTTCGCCCAGCTTGGCTATGGTTTGATTCAACTTCTCCTTCATGGCTTCAGCCAGTTGTTCAATCTTCGCCGGGCGGTTATCAATTATCCAGTCCGACGTCTCTTTTGCCAGATTTTTGAAATCTTCAGTTCGTGCCACAAAGTCGGTTTCACAGTTAATCTCCAGCAAAACACCTGATTTTCCCGGCGGACGAATGAGAGAGAAGATCAGTCCTTCCTTGGCAACCCGGGCAGCTTTCTGCGTCGCTTTGGCTATGCCCTGTTCTCTTAAATAATTTACGGCTTTTTCCATGTCACCTTCGGATTTTTCCAAAGCCCTCTTGCAATCCATCATCCCCGCACCGGTCTTCTCCCTTAATTTTTTAACCTGATCGGCAGTGATGGTCATGTATTCGGTCCTCAAAGTTAAACGTTATAAAATCGTTTTTCAGCTCTGCACCTTTTCTTCTATTTCCTGCTTCTCTTCTTTTGCTTTTTGAACCTCCAAAGCCGCTTCCGCTATCTGATGCGTTATCACCTTAATGGATTTTATGGCATCGTCATTTGCGGCGATGGGGAAACTTATGGGATCGGGATCGGAGTTGGTGTCGATTATGGCTATGATCGGTATGCCTAACTTGCTCCCCTCGGCCACGGCAATTCTCTCCTTTTTGGCATCCACCACGTAAATGAGCGCGGGAAGGCGATTCATATCCTTTATCCCCCCCAGGATCTTTTCCAGCTTCATCCTCTCCTTCTCTAATTTTAAAGCCTCTTTTTTTGTCAGCTTATCGTAGGTGCCGTCCTCTTTCATCCTCTCTAAGTCTTTAAGACGCTTTATATTCAGTCTGATGGTTTGATAATTGGTCAACATGCCTCCCAGCCATCTCTCGGTGACATAGAAAGCATCACATCTTAAAGCCTCCTCCTTGACCACCCCTTGAGCCTGCTTTTTGGTTCCTACGAACAAAATACTCTGATTTGCCGCTATCACCTCTTGTACCTTCCGGCAAGCCATCTCCAGGCATTTAAGGGTTTTTTGCAGATCGATGATGTAGATGCCGCTTCGGGCGGTAAAAATGAACTTTTTCATTTTGGGATTCCATCGCTTGGTTTGATGCCCGAAATGAACCCCCGCCTCTAATAGATCTTTGATGGTGATGTTCATAGATGGTACCTCTTTTGGTTTTTAGCCTCCACCGGCGTCAATTCTCCAGGCGCCACCAAGACCTTCCGGGTGGACCCGCCTCGGGGATCAGCCGATGTGTGGATTTTTAACTCGTTTTATCTCTTGGAATACTGGAATCTCTTTCGAGCCTTTATCTGTCCATATTTCTTTCTCTCCACCATCCGGGGGTCTCTGGTGAGGAGTCCAGCTTTCTTTAGAACTTTCTTGAACTCCTCATTCATCTTCACCAAAGCCCTGGCTATACCCAATCTGATGGCTCCGGCTTGAGAGGACAGTCCGCCACCCCGGGCAGAACAGATGACGTCCAACTTGCCCATCATGTCGGTTACCTCCAGGGGTTTTTCCACGTGCATCATCAGGGCGTCTTTGGTCAGATACTCACGCATTGGTTTTCCGTTGACCAGCATTTTGCCTCCTCCGGCCATTAGCTGGACAGTGGCTACGGCTTCTTTTCTTCTTCCGGTCGCTTGATAATCAGCACTTGCCAAATTATCCTCCTGTGACTTAAGCCTCTATGGGCTTTGATCTTTAAATCTCCCTTGGCTCTGGTTTTTGAGCTTGATGGGGATGTTTTTCTCCCCGATACACGAAAAGTTTGGAGAGCATCTTTCTCCCCAGTTTGTTTTTGGGAAGCATTCCCCAGACGGCACGGGTGAGAAGCTCCTCCGGTTTTTCTTTCAGGTATTTGGAGAAAACCACCGACTTCAATCCTCCGGGATAGCCACTGTAGCGATAATAGGTTTTGGTGTTTTCCTTCTTTCCGGAAAGAGTCACCTTGTCTGCATTGATTACTATAACAAAATCACCCACATCCAAGTGGGGGGTGAAATGGGGTTTGCCCTTACCCATCAGAAGACCTGCCGCTTTGGTGGCTAATCTTCCCAGGATTTTGCCCTTGGCATCGATTACAAACCACTTTCTTGTTATCTCTGAAACACCCGGCGTATAGGTTTTCATCTGCTTCTCCTTTT